>WLHA01000216.1 GCA_009702955.1 Actinomycetota bacterium | reverse complement strand
GGCTCAAGAGACTTCGAGATAAGAGCGAAGGCCTCCTCTGGATTCGTAACGCGCGCAACTCTCGCCCCGAGTGCCTCGGCTGCTGCCGCAAGTGGCTCTGATAATTCCGACTCCACTACAACGATCTCATCAAATCCGATTGTCGCTGCCAGTTCACCAATGCGGGCGTGCTGAGCGCGACTCTCGTCACCTAACTCATGCATCGCTCCCAGAACTGCAATTCGACGACCTGCTGGGAGCTGAGCAAAAGAATTAATTGCCGCCTCCATCGCTTTGGGTGACGCGTTATAGGAGTCATTTAGAACAGCAACGCCCCTAGAAGTGTGAGATAGCTCCATTCGCCAATGCGCAGCGAGAGTCGCGGAGAGCCCGAGAGCCACTTCATCGGGCGAGGCACCCAGGTAGAGAGCTGTCGCAGCGGCCATGGCAGCATTCACAACTTGATGCTCACCTAGAAGCTGCAGGCGCACCGAATCAAGACTCCCCCAAGGAGTGTGGAGCGAGAAAGTAGGTCGTAACTGCTCGTCTAGCGAGGCGTTAAAGATGCGTACGTCAGCATCTTGCGCATACCCAACCGTGAGCACAGGAGCGGAGCTACGTTCCCTAAGAATTGGCGTTGCAGAGCACTCCGAGTTTAGAACTGCAAGCCCGTCATTAGGAAGGGCAACTACAAGCTCACTCAACACATCGATGATCCCTGTCCGCCCACCGAGATTGCCGGAATGGGCAAGCCCCACATGCGTGATTACGCCGATATTTGGCGAAGCTATGTCAGAGAGATAGCGCAGATCACCTAGATATCTCTCCCCCATCTCAAGCACCAGCACTTCGGTACCTACAGGCGCATCGAGGATTGTCACTGGGAGTCCAAATTCATTATTGAAAGACGCAGAGTTAGCATGAGATTTAAACCTGCGCGAAACACTCGAGAATATTAGGTCTTTCGTGCTCGTCTTGCCCGCCGAACCGGCAACGGCAACAACATTCGTATCAGCCATCGAAGTCCTAGCGGACTTAGCGATCTGCCCGAGCGCACGAAGAGGATCCTCAACTACCACCAGTGGTCCATCAACACCCTCAGGAATACGTGAAACTAGGCATACCGATGCTCCTTGTCTCAGCGCTGCTGAAACGTAGTCATGCCCATCCCTGTCATCGCTAAGCGCCACAAAGCCTGCGCCTGAGCGTTGAACTCGAGAGTCAAAGTCAAACCCGGTCACCGTCGCAGAGGGGTCTGCGCCAACAACTTCTCCGCCGACAATCTCTGCGATCTCCGAGATTGTGAAGCTCATAGCTCGCCCTTAAGCAGCATGTCACGCAGAATCTCTTCAGCTACTTCCCCATCGTTGAATTCATGTGTCGCACCCATAGCAGTCTGCGAAGTCTCGTGCCCCTTGCCTGCGATCACAACTACATCGTCAGGCGCTGCGAGCCCAAGTGCAACCTCGATTGCTCGCCGACGATCTAGATCAACTTGATACGAGGCCAAACTACTGCGAATTCCAAGCTCGACTGCATCTGCAATTGCTTGCGGGTCCTCTGAGCGCGAATTATCGGAGGTAATGATTGCTATATCAGCGTGGGCACCAGCGGCCGCGCCCATTAGCGGTCGTTTTAGCGAGTCACGGTCTCCGCCGCAACCAAATACAACAATGACGCGCCCTCCGCGAGCGAGAGCCCGCGCATCACGCAGCACAGTTGCGAGTGCATCAGGAGTGTGAGCGAAGTCAACGATGACGGAGAACGGTTGCCCCGCGTCGACCCTCTCTAACCTTCCTGGTACTCCCTTAAGGCTCGCCATTCCTTCAAGAGCCGGCTCGAGCGGAATACCTGCTGAAAAAGCTGTGGTTGCCGCGGCGAGTGCGTTGTACACGTTGAGCCGGCCGAGGAGGTTTAGGTGGACCCGATTCTCCTCGCCACTTGCGCGTCCAACGATGGTGAAGTCTGTGCCGGTCGCTCCAACCACGATATCGATTGCGGTTACATCCGTATTGGCCCCAAGACCGTACGTAAGCACCGATACTCCTGCGCCAGTGGCTCGTGTCTCTAGGTCTAGACCTACGGGGTCGTCAAGGTTGATAACTGCTCGATTTGTAAATGCTCGGGTGAATAGTCTCGCTTTGGCGGAGAAGTACTCGGCCATGGATCCATGGAAATCGATATGGTCGTGGGTCAGATTTGTAAAGCAAGCAACTTTGAAGCGAGTCCCGTCGACACGAGACTGAGCTAAGGAGTGCGAACTCACCTCGAGCGCAACAGTCTCGACTCCTCGATCTCTCATCGTTCCCAGTAGGCGCTGGAGGTCAGCGGCCTCAGGAGTTGTAAAGCCAACAGGCAGTTCATCACCATCGATGCGGGCACCGAGGGTTCCGATCACGCCGGCGCGCTTCCCGGCCGAGGTAGCGATTGACTCTAAGAGATAAGAAACTGTTGTCTTGCCATTCGTGCCGGTCACGCCTAGGAGGTTCATTGTGGCGCTGGGCCGACCCTCGAACACAGAGGCAACTGGGCCGACAGAGCGACGTACCGAACCCACCTGGATCTGCGTGGCGGAGGCTGCGACTTCGTGCTCCACCAAGAGCGCCACAGCGCCTCGACGCACCGCTTCTCCAGCATGGTCATGCCCATCAACAGAAGAACCGGGGATCGCTGCAAATAGTGCGCCGGGAGTTACGCGCCTGCTGTCGTCGACTATCGATTTGATCTCAAGATTGAGTGGACCTACTACGTGGTCCACTTCGACATCTACGAGGATTTCAGAGAGCTGCACAACTGCACCTACTGAAGAGGCTTTGATTGAGTAGAGCTAGCGCCATGCGAGCGGGATGCTCTGCCGGTGGATACGCGTCTGTGCTTACCCTTAGCCACTTTTGAGTTGACTTCTTTGGAGTCCGCGGCATGTGCAGGGGCTTTTACAGGCGCCTTCACGGGAGCCTTGACGGGAGCACTCGGCGCCCCAACTGCCGGCCCAGTTGGCGCTGCCGCGAGACCTGAGACCAATGGACCTGTCACCGATTGACTCAAGCCCTGAGGGTCTCGAGTTGGGGCAACACCGTTCAAACGAAGTGTCTGCGCCATCACCTGTGAAAAGAGCGGCCCTGACTCAGAGCCACCATAGAAGCCCACATTCCCGGCCTGTCCATCCAATACAACGATTACAGCAAAACGAGGGTTCTCAGCCGGAGCGAAACCAACGAATGTCGCCTCGAGTTTCGCGAGCGCAAAACTATCGGCGCCATTTCCAGTCTTCTGGCGTGCGGTTCCAGTCTTTCCAGCAACCGTGTATCCAGGAACCGCTGCTGAGCCTCCAGTAGCAGGCGATGGAGCCACGACATGGGTAAGCATCTCTGTAACCGCACTCGCTGTAGCTTTCGAGACGACACGGCCACCGGGCTGCGCAACGGTCTGGTGGCGCACTCCCTGTGCATCAATCCGAGCAGAGACGAGCCGCGGGTGAACAATCTTCCCACCATTCGCAATCGTCATGTATGCATCGAGAACCTGCATCGGCGTTGCCGCTAATCCATATCCAATCGGCTTCGTAAGCATGTCAATCGAATGCCAGTCCTTCGATGCCGCAAGTATCCCTGAAGACTGAGCCGGAAAATCGATAGACGTAGTTACGCCGTAACCAAACGCGCTCAAGTAATGGCTTAGCCCCTGCTTACCGAGCATCGCAGCGACCTTGGTGGTACCCACGTTTGAGGATCTTGCAAGGATCTCCGTTGCACTCATCGCACTTGGCATTACATGATCATCAGTAATCGTGAAGCCGCTATCTGTCACCGAGTTGGTGATCCCATCGATCACCGAATCCGAATTGATAATCCCACGCTCAATAGCCCCTGCGAATGTAACGATCTTATTTACAGACCCAGGCGTATAGGTCCAGGTAAGTGGGCGGTTCTGCTCGAGTCCGTCTGCGACGCGCGCCGGCTCGCTCTTCGCTGC
>WLHA01000215.1 GCA_009702955.1 Actinomycetota bacterium | reverse complement strand
GCTCGCATTGTGACAATCGAAGAGACGGCCGAGTTGCGACTCCCCGGTCGTCACGTGCTGCGTCTTGAGGCGCGATCCCCAAATGCTGAGGGGGCCGGTGCCGTAACGGTTCGTGACCTAGTTCGGACTGCATTACGCATGCGCCCAGATCGAATCATTGTTGGCGAGGTGCGGGGCGCCGAGGTGCTTGACATGCTTCAAGCACTAAATACTGGACACTCAGGCTCGGCTACAACGCTCCATGCAAATGGGGCGCTAGAGGCGCTTCATCGAATAGAGAGTCTTGCGCTACTGGGGGGCGGTGAGATTCCACTAGCTGCAGTGCGCGCCCACATTGCTGCTGCGATTGACCTCATTATCGTCGTGGGGCGAGGGGTTGGGGGCTCAAGGAGGATTGTTCAGATCGCCGAGGTATCGCCACCGGGGACACGACTCGCGGTAATAGATCGGTGGGTCCGCGGACGCGGCCTCATTGAGGGCCCCGCATCCCGACCATCGCTTAGAGACGCAGCCGTTAAGTGATGGTGGCTCCTTTTGCTCTGGCCGGCGCTGTCTTCCTCGCGCACTCTGCTCGTATTGGGGCGGCTCGCAGGCGCGGGAACTCTCTACGTGTCTCAGAGACGCGATCCCCCAATCAGCTAGAGGTTCTTCTAAACGATGCAATCGATCAGAGCGAGCTACGCATCTCAGGGCAGCAACTCCTTGGCGGGTGGGGGATAGCGGCTGCACTTGCATTTTTTACAGCTCCCCTTCTTGGTGTGGCAACTGCCGCCACAATCTGTGCGGGTATATTTCTGGCGCTACCGGCATGGGTGATCAAGACGCGGCGCAGCGCTGCAAAAGCGCGGCGTCGCGGAGTCCCTGCACTAACCGACTCGATCATCTTTGGAGTTCGCGGCGGCTCCTCGCTCTCCGCAGTCATTGATGTAGCCATCGCACCAGGACCGCTTGGGCGAGACCTTGATCGCCTGCGGCTCATGCGCGTCTCCGGGATGAGCGCAGTTGAGTCACTGAGGACTTGGTGGAGTGCTTCTAATGACCCGGATGTGCGTGCACTAGTAGCCGGTTTAGCGATTGCTCTCAACCTAGGGGGCCCCGCAGTTGATGGGCTTGAGGGGCTCTCTGCCGCACTGCGCGCTCGCGATGCGGTGCGAAATGAAGCCCTATCTTTAGCGACTCAGTCACGCCTCTCAGCACTTGTCGTGGCTGCTGCGCCGCTTCTATTTCTGGTAATTGGTGGAGCTGCGAATCCTGGGTCACTAGCCCAGTTGGTCGGTTCGTGGGCTGGTCGAGCATGCCTGCTTGGGGGATTAGCCCTCGATGCCCTCGGTGCATTCTGGATGTCTCGCATTGTCAACACGGTGGCCTGATGTGTTGAGCTTTGAGACGCTCTTAGGCGCACTCATCGGATGTGGATGGGGAGCGCTAATAGCAGTGCCTATCTTTACCCGAGCCAATAAGTCTGCAGCGAGATCTCGGGCTCAAGTAATGGAGCAGAAAGAAAGCTCTCGTCGGAAGCGAAGTATCGAGTCCGTAGCGTTCATTCGAGTTCTTGGGGTGCCAGCAAGAAGGCGCGCTAGCCGCACCATGGAGAACGCAGTGTCGCGTGACATACCGGTGCTCATTGATCTGCTTGCGCTCGCTGCTGCTTCGGGATGTACGCCTGCTGGTTCGGTTGCAGCCGTCACGAAATGGGCGCCGCCAACAGTCTCCGCCTGGTGCACCGATCTAGCCTCTGCGAGTGATAGGGGAATAACTTTCGCATCTGCATGTGAATCGCCGCCGCCACATCGAGACCTGATAGCACTAGGCGCAACTCTCGCTGCCTCAGCGCGAAGTGGAGCACCGATCCGCAGCGCACTCCAGCGCTTAGCCGAATCATCTCGCATTGCTACTCGCCAACAAGCAGAGGCACGTGCCCGGGCAGTGCCGATTCGCCTACTATTTCCCCTTGTTTGTACGATTCTTCCGGCCTTTGGGCTGCTCACTCTCGCACCAGTTGTACTCGGTGCGCTCGCCGGTCACTGACCGCGCCTTACTGCGTTGGCCATGCGCCGACCCACATTAAACCCACCGACTACCAGGAGGTAGCCGTGCATTCAATCCGAAAATTTGTAGAGCGTGTGAAGAGTGAGGCCGACGAGGCAGGGCAGACAACAGCAGAGTATGCACTTGTGATACTTGGATCTGCTGCAATCGCAACCCTGCTACTTACATGGGCATCAAAGAGCGGCGGTATTACCAAACTCTTTGACATGGTCGTCGGCCGTTTGATCCCAGGATAAGCATGTTTGAGTCCGTGGACCCGAGCCCTTCAGGGAAATTGGTTGGTCGAGAATGTCGAGAGAAGCGCCGCAGCATGGCGCGAAGTCTTGGCCAGACTGGTCAATCAACTGTCGAGTTTGTACTCGTCTTACCTCTAGTAATCATTGTCCTGCTCTGCACCCTTCAGGTTGTATCTGTCGTGCGCACACGTTTACTTCTAGAGCAGGCAGTGCATGAAGCGGCTCGGGCCGCGGCGCTCTCTCCGAATCAGGCAACCGTATTGGAGGCTGCGCGCAGGGCACTCCCAGGTGTTGATCTTGAGTTAGGGAGGCGCCCAGAGATAGGGGGTGCAATATCTGTGGTGCTGCGGGTAAAGGTCCATACTGATATCCCAGTAGTGGGGCCGCTGCTCCCAGACCCGATGATGCGAGCGCGCGCAGTTGTGCGCGTCGAGAGATGAAAGATTTTGGAGTCAGGCGCGAGACGGGGAGCGCCGCCGTCCTGCTAATCGTGGCGGTGGCTATTGGAGCGGCGGCGTCTATCGCAGCGGGCAGCGCTGGAAGGATTGCAGTTGAGCGAGCCCATGCGGAGACTGTCTCTGAATTAGTTGTCTCAGCTATGGCTAGTGATCGCGTAAGTGGATACTCCCAGGAGGATGCTGAGCGCAGGTCTCGCGAGATAGCGCTGCGCAATGGAGCCCGGGTTCTTCGCATTGTTGAGGTTGGAGAGCGCATCTCCGCAACTATTGAGTGGTCAGGGTCTCAGGGAACTAGTGCAGCGGTTCTTGAGTGGTGATCGCTATTTAGGGCTAAGAAGTTTGAGGAGAAGAATTGCTGCGCCCTTGTCTAGATACTCGTTCCAGTTCCCGCATTTTGGAGACTGCACACACGAGGGACAACCCTCATCGCATGGGCATGACTCGAGAAGTGAGAGTGTCTCGCTTACGTGGCGCGCGACATCGGCGTATGCCAACTCGGCAATTCCTGCCCCGCCTGAGTATCCGTCGTAGACGAAGATTGTCGGGTCACCTGTCTGGGGATGCATCGCCATAGATACACCGCCTACATCCCAGCGGTCGCAGATTGTGAAGAGTGGAAGTAGGCCGATGAGTCCGTGCTCTGCGGCATGGACTGCGCCGGTGATTCGCGACGGGTCTACCCCTGCACGCACGAGCTTCTCTAGATCAATCGTGTACCAACAAGCGCGTGTATCTAACAAGCGCGCCGGTACATCAAGAGCGACAGTGCCTAGTGACTCTCCGCTGCCTACCCTTCTTCGCTGGTATGCAACTACTTGGTTGGTCACCTCAACTCGCCCGATGTGCGCTCTACCAAATCCGCAGTCGAGAGATTGGTCCGTCTCGATAATGGCGATGTCGGTCTCTTCGCGTGCGATGGTGTATTCGTCAAGATCATCGGCATCAACCATCCACGCGACATGGTCTTTTAGGTCGAGGCTCTCGACCTGCCATTGGCGACCCTGATGTAGGTAGATCGCACCGACGTGCGCAACACTGTGGACGCGCGCACCATCTACCGTTCCTATCAATCGAGTTGATCCACCCGAAGCGTCAAGTAGAGAGAACTCCTCGGTTGCACCACTTCGTAGCCCAATTGCAGGCGCTGGCGGCGACTGTCCAGCCCAGTACATGAGCCCTTTACGCGGTTTCAAGAGATCGGCAATTACGAG
>WLHA01000214.1 GCA_009702955.1 Actinomycetota bacterium | reverse complement strand
CAGTGGTGGCTGAGTTGACTGAGAAGTGGGGCGAGCGAGTTGCGCGCATCACTCCAGGAGACAACTCAGATGCATGCAATGCCGATGTGGTTGTGCTTGCTGTGAACGCCGACGCGGCCCTCGATACCTGCCGCAACTTTGCTGAAGAGTTACAGGGTCGCATCGTTGTATCTATGGCGAATCACCTTCAACGCAATGGCAACGAGTTCAATGCGGTGCTGCCTCCGCACGGTTCAATTGCTAAAGAGATTCAAGTTCTACTTTGGAAGTCCCATGTCGTTACCGCTTTCCACCTTGTGCCTGCTGCTGAGTTCGGGCGGCTCGATGAAGCGATGGAGAGTGACGTTGTTGCCTGTGGCGACGATGACGACGCTCGCAATGCGCTGATGGAGATAATTCGCACAATCCCCGACCTGCGCGCATTCGATGGCGGATCGCTAGAGAATGCAGTCGGCATGGAGACATTCGCCGCAGTGCTATTGACGATCAACATTCGACACAAGGTTCGCGCCGGGCTTCGCCTGAGCGGCGTCTAGGGATTAGCACGATGGCACTGCGCCTCTGGGACACAGCATCTAGAGACTTTAAAGATTTTGAACCAGGCCCGATCGTCACGATGTATGTCTGCGGGATTACTCCTTACGACTCAACCCACCTTGGGCACGCGGCGACTTACCTCACGTATGACCTACTAATTAGGCGCCTTGAGGATCTCGGCCACGAAGTACGCATGGTGCGCAACGTAACCGATGTCGATGACTCGATACTTCCAAAGGCACGAGAGCTTGGTATTCCGTACCTTGAGCTAGCAGAGGCCGAGCTCACGCGATTCCGACGCGATATGCGCCAACTAGGAATGCGACCCGCATATGCCGAACCTCGCGCTACCGAGACGATTGACCGAATTATTGAGTTGGTGGAGCAGTTGCTCGACTCTGGGCACGCCTACCTAACTGCGGGCACTGCATATTTCGATGTATCTACTGCTCCAAACTTTGGAGATCTCTCTCATTACCCTCGCGATCAGATGCTGCGCCTTGCACGCGCTCGCGGTGGGAACCCAGACGATCCGCACCGTAGAGACCCGCTCGACTTTGTGCTTTGGCAGCCGAGTCTCTCCGACGAACCAGCGTGGCGCGCGCCGTTCGGCGTGGGTAGACCTGGTTGGCATATCGAGTGTTCTGCAATGGCCACGCAAGAACTCGGCGAGACAATCGACCTCCACGGTGGCGGCACTGATCTGATCTTCCCTCACCACGAGTGCGAGATTGCTCAGAGCGAAGCCATCACTGGGAAGCCTTTCGTTAAGCACTGGCTCCACTCTGCGATGGTCGCCTATGAGGGCGAGAAGATGAGCAAGTCGCTTGGGAACCTCGTATTCGTCTCTGATCTTCTTGAGCAAGCCGATCCTCGAGCTATTCGCTTAGCTCTAATGCACCATCACTACCGCTCTGGGTTTGAGTGGCATGACACCGGCATCCAGGACGGAACAGCATTGCTCCACCGTCTGCTTGCCGCCGCCCAGGCCTCCGGAAACCCCGACCCTGCCCCCTTCGCTGAGCGTGTCCGCTCCGCGCTAGATAACGATCTCGATGCCCCGACCGCACTCGAGGCCTTAGACGACCTTGCTTCAGCGATTCTCTCAGACGGATCTGAGGGCAGCGACTCCGCGGCGGTGCAGGAGCTATGCAGTTTGAGCGCCCTTATTGGGGTCGATCTCTCGACTCCATTCTCAATCGGCGCAATAGCACTCTAAGGAAGCGGCTCTGGCCGGTAACCTCTAGACCAATGAGCACTCAAGTAACGATTACCCTCCCCGACGGTTCAACTCGCGAGTTTGATGCTGCCACCTCTGGTGCGCAGATAGCGGCCGCTATCGGTTCCCGCTTAGCAAAGGCTGCAGTAGCTGCAAAGGTCGATGGCGAGGTTGTTGACCTCAGTGCGCCGATCGGAGTGGATTCGAGTGTCGCGATTATTACCGGAGACTCTGACGAGGGGCGCGAGGTACTTCGCCACAGCACATCCCATGTTCTCGCTCAAGCAGTCTTCGACCTATTTCCAGGGGCCAAGTACGCAATCGGCCCTGCAATTGCAGATGGCTTCTACTACGACTTTGACTTACCAGATTCTCAGCACTTCACCGAGGACGATCTTGTGAAGATCGAGAAGCGAATGCGCGAGATCGTAAAAGCAGATCAACCATTTGTGCGCGAGGAGTATGCGTTTGCTGATGGTCTAGAGCTCTTTAAAGATCAGCCATACAAACGCGAGATCATCGAGAATGTCTCAGCCAGACGAGAATCTGGCAATGGAGAATCTGGTAATGGAGAATCTGGCGCATCTTCTGGTGAGGATGCGAAATTAGATGCAGGAGAAGTAGCGCAAGGCGGAGTAGTGGGTATTTACCGCAACATCGCTGCAGATGGATCAACCGCCTACTTAGATCTATGTCGCGGTCCGCACGTCCCCTCAACCTCACGCCTGGGGTCTTTCAAACTGATGAAGGTTGCCGGTGCATATTGGCGAGGTAGCGAGAAGCGACCGATGCTTCAGCGCATCTACGGAACCGCTTGGGAGTCCAAGTCTGCACTTGAGGAGCACCTGACGCGTTTGGCCGAGGCCGAGCGTCGTGACCATCGAAAACTCGGAGCTGAGCTCGACCTCTTTTCGTTCCCAGAGGAGCTCGGTTCAGGGCTCGCTGTTTGGCATCCGCGCGGCGCTGCGATTCGTCGTGTGATGGAGGATTTTTCCCGAGTTGAGCACGATGCTGCTGGGTACGAGCTCGTATTCACGCCGCACATCGCTAAGTCCGTGCTCTGGGAGACAAGCGGTCACCTCGATTTCTATGCGGATGGGATGTACCCGCCGATGGAGCTCGAGGGGGCTACCTATTACCCCAAGCCGATGAACTGTCCGTTCCATGTGCTGATCTTCAAGACCCATACGCACTCCTATCGTGATCTCCCGCTTCGTTTCTTCGAGCTTGGAACTGTGTATCGATTTGAGAAGTCGGGTGTGCTCCATGGCCTCCTGCGAACGCGTGGCTTTACGCAAGACGACAGTCATATTTTCTGCACGCGCGAGCAGATCGTGCCGGAGCTGAGTTCGCTTCTCGAGTTCGTAACAAGGTTCTTGCGTGCTTTTGGTTTCCACGACTTCGAGGCGGATATCTCGACTCGACCAGAGGGTAAGTCTGTCGGTAGTGACGAAGACTGGGAACTCGCAACCGCAGCGCTATTTGAGGCTGTAGAGGCGTCAGGCGTTCCGTATCAAGTGGCGGAGGGCGATGGTGCTTTCTACGGACCAAAGATCGACATTCATATCCGTGATGCAATCGGACGCCGCTGGCAACTCTCTACGCTTCAGGTTGATTTCCAATTACCGCAGCGTTTCGATGTCGAGTACGTAGGGGCAGATAACGAACGCCACCGACCAATCATGATTCACCGTGCACTATTTGGATCCATTGAACGCTTCTTTGGAATTCTCGTTGAGCACTACGCCGGAGCTTTCCCAACATGGCTAGCGCCGATACAGGTAACGGTTCTTCCGGTCGCCGATAGGCACGACGACTACGCATTCGAGGTTGCTAACAAACTCCGCTCCGCTGGCCTGAGAGTCGAGGTGCGCGAGGCGTCCTCTGATTCTCTAGGGGCACGCGTGCGCAGAGCAAAGATGCTCAAGGTTCCTTTTGTGCTCGTTGTTGGAGACGACGATGCAGCGGAGGGGAGTGTCGGCGTGAATGCCCGAGGCTCTGATACCCCGGAGCGCGGTGTCAGCATCGATGCGTTTGTAACTCGCGTTCAGGCTGACGTGGAAGCAAGGATCTGAGCAGTTGTACGTCGACAGCCTCTGGGCGGGGTGGCGCAGCGATTACATAGCTGGGCGAAGCGATAAGGCCGCAGAGAATGGTTGCCTCTTCTGCTCGCTCGCGCTCCTAGACGACCAAGAGGCTCT
>WLHA01000213.1 GCA_009702955.1 Actinomycetota bacterium | reverse complement strand
CCATGAAGGTCAAGCGAACGCTTGATGCCCTCGGCCGCTGCATCGAGCGCCTCAGGCCATGAGCACTCAACGAGCACTCCATCGCGTCGGATCATTGGGTTACGTGCGCGGCCCTCAGCATGAGTTGCCTCATAACCAAAACGCCCCTTGTCGCAGAGCCAACCGTGGTTAACCGGCTCAACATCAACACCGAGCAGACGAACCAACTCGTTTGATGATGACTCAAGCGAACCGCGACAACCTACTGAGCATGTCTGGCACGACGTCTCAACTGCTGAGAGGTCCCACGGACGCGCACGGAATCGATAAGGCTTAGCGGTCAGCGCACCGACAGGGCATACCTGAACGGTGTTACCGGAGAAATATGAAGTAAAGGGATCATCGGGGTAAGTGATGACCTGCATCTCCCCACCACGCTCACCAAAGTCGATGAGTGGATCGCCTGCAATGTCATCTGCAAATCGCGTGCATCGACTGCACTGGATGCAGCGCTCGCGGTCGAGCAGGACAAGCTCTGAGATCGGTATTGGCTTCTCGAAGTGTCGCTTCTCTTCTACGTAGCGCGACTCGCCTGGCCCGAATGCAAGAGTCTGATCTTGGAGTGGGCACTCGCCGCCGCGATCGCAGACCGGGCAGTCGAGTGGGTGATTGATGAGTAAGAACTCAAGCACTCCGTCTTGAGCTTTCTTCACGCTCTCAGATTGGGTGTTTACAACCATTCCGTCTGTAACAGTGGTTGTGCATGCAGGGGGCATCCCGCGCACACCCTCAACCTCAACAAGACACATGCGGCACATACCGACTGGCTTCATTCTCTCGTGCCAGCAGAAACGTGGAACAAACGTTCCGTTGTCCTGAGCGACACGTATGAGCAACTCGCCCTTAGGCGCCTGCACCTCGCGGCCGTCGATGGTTACGGTGACTATCTCGCGCTCGTCCTTCATTGTCCGGCACCTTTTTCTGAGGCACCTGAATCTGCGGCAGTTACATGTAACGCGCTGGCATTGTTTTGACACATAGCGATTACTTCTTCGCGAAAGAACTTATGAAGGCTCACTACCGGCGATACAGCAGATGGGCCGAGCGGACAGATAGTTGTCTGACTAAACGGGGCATTGAGTCCTGGGGAGATGTTGTCGCCAACATCAAGTAGCAGGTCTAGATCCTGCGGGCGGCCATAGCCGTGCGAGATTCTGTAGAGCACTTTCTCGATCCAACCGGTCCCCTCGCGACACGGAGTGCACTTGCCACAGGATTCGTGTGCGAAGAACTTTGCGAGTCGCCATGCAACGAGCGCAGGGTTCGTTGTCTCGTCATAAACCATTACCGCGCCGGATCCGAGCATCACGCCGAAGGTCTGCTGAACAAAGTCCATATCGAGTGGTGCATCGAGGTGCTCATCTGATCCGGTGAGCCACTGCGATGACGCCCCGCCCGGTATGAAGAACTTCACCTTGCCGCCATTGCGTACTCCGCCACCAAGCTCAGGCGACTCGATGAGATCCCGGAAAGTAATCCCGAGTTCAACCTCGTAGTTACCGGGGCGATTTACATGGCCAGAGACAGAGAAGATGCGAGTGCCCGTTGATTTGTTGACACCCAACTTGGCGTACTCGGCACCACCCATACGCATGATGTGCGGAACGGTGGAGAGCGTCTCAACATTGTTAACGATCGTGGGCTTTGCATAGAGCCCAGCAACTGCTGGGAACGGGGGACGAATACGCGGCTGTCCGCGATCGCCCTCGAGGCTCGAGAGCAGTGCCGTCTCTTCTCCACAGATATATGCGCCGGCACCGCGGTGGATCACGATGTCGAGATCAAATCCAGATCCAAGAATATTGGTCCCGAGAAAACCTGCGGCAATGGCGTCGCGTCGCGCCTCAACTAGGCGCTCAAACCCAAGTGCAAACTCACCGCGCACATAGATGAATGCAAGATTGCATCCAATTGCATAACTCGATATTGCGATGCCCTCAATTAATTGGTGCGGGTCGCTCTCAATGAGCATGCGGTCTTTGAACGTTGACGGCTCGCCCTCATCGCCATTTACAACTAAGTAACGAGGGTAAGAGCCCTTTGGCAGGAACGACCACTTAGTGCCTGTTGGGAAACCAGCGCCACCGCGGCCTCGTAGGCCAGCGGCTGCAACTTGCTCGGCGCCGATCGCCTCGGGGTCCAACTTAAGTGCGGCACGCAATGCCTCGTAACCACCTGATTGAGTAAAGCCGTCAATCGTCCATGAATCCTCAGGGCGATCACGTAAGCGCTTCGTGATGATGCGTGTCTCTGTTGCGTTTGGAGCGCCAATCACAGATGTCATCCTTGGCCACCGCCAACAAGCCCGCCGCTTACGCCGCGTGGGGTTAGTTCGCCTGCCTTGTAGGCCTCAATTATCTCGGTTGCTGATCCGGGGGTGAGGCTCTCGTGATACTCGTAGTTAACCTGCATAGCCGGGGCGTTGCCGCAAGCTGCAAGGCACTCAACCTCTTCGATCGTTACGTCTTTGTCGCTCGCATAACGCTGCTCCAAGTGCTCAAGCACCTCGGGTCCACCCATGACTAAGCACGTGACATTTGTACAGACGGATACGACTAAACGCCCGACCTCATCGCGCTTAAACATTGTGTAGAAGGAGCAGGTGCCGAGAACCTCTGCTGGGGTGACCCCAACGATCCCTGCAATCTCACGCATTGCATCCTGAGTCAAGCGACCATCTTGATCCTGCGCAAGGTGCGCAAGAGGCAAGATTGCTGACTTGGTTTTTGGATAGCGCGCAAGGATCTCATGCGCGAGAAGAAGATTCTCAGGTGTAAACGCCATTAGCGATCTACCTCCCCCATGATCGGGTCGCAGGTAGAGATGATCGCTACTGCGTCGGCGACCATGCGCCCCTCCATCATTGGGCTAATCGCCTGCAAGTTGTAGAAAGACGGACCGCGGACATGCATGCGCACTGGCTTCCCTGTTCCGTCAGATACGAGATAGCAACCGATCTCTCCGCGCGGAGACTCGACGCTTGCATATGTCTCGCCCGGCGGAACGCGGAAGCCCTCTGTAAATAGTTTGAAGTGGTGAATCAATGCCTCCATCGACTCATCAATACGAGCACGCGGTGGCGGTGTAATTTTCTTGTCCTGAACGCGGTAGTCGCCGCCAGGCATTTTTGCAACGCATTGACGCACGATCTTCACTGACTCGAGTACCTCGAATAAGCGAATTCGGTAACGGTCGTAGCAGTCGCCATTGTCGGTATAGATCACATCGAAGTCGACCTGGTCATACGCAAGATACGGCTGCGTCTTGCGGAGGTCCCATGGGAATCCTGTAGAGCGAAGGATTGGGCCCGTTATCGAGAGCGCCATGCACTGCTCGGTAGTGATTACGCCAACACCAACAGTGCGCGACTGCCAGATTGGATTCTCAGTAAGCAGTTTGTCGTAATCGGCGATCCCGGCCTCAACCTGTTCGCATACACCTAGGACTGCCTCTTGCCATCCGTCAGGAAGATCGGCAGCAAGGCCACCCGGGCGAATGAAGTTGTGGTTCATGCGCAGCCCAGTGATCATCTCAAGAACGCGCAACACCTCTTCTCGCTCACGCCATCCGTAGAGCATCATGTTGACAGCGCCCATGTCCATGCCGTTAGTGGCCTGGAACAAAAGGTGAGAGGAGATTCGATTCAACTCGACGAGCAGCATGCGCATCCAGATAGCTCGCTCTGGTACCTCTACATCAAGCAGTTGCTCAACAGCTGTCGCAAAGACAAGTTCGTTCGAGAGCGGCGAGACGTAATCCATACGAGTGACGTTCGTTGCGCCCTGAACATACGTGAGCTCTTCGCCGGTCTTCTCCATGCCCGTGTGCAGGTATCCAATAACGGGCTTGGCGCGCACCACAGTCTCACCGTCGAGCTCCATCATCATGCGAAGCACTCCGTGAGTGGAGGGGTGCTGCGGACCCATGTTGATGATCATCGT
>WLHA01000212.1 GCA_009702955.1 Actinomycetota bacterium | reverse complement strand
TGTCGCTATTGGCTGCCCAGCTATCTCAACCAAGCGCGCACCAAATGAGCGAGAGTCGTCACCGTCAGCGGCGCTCATGATCGCCGAGAGGTCGCAGTACTGCGCTGCCACGAACTTCATTCGCGCACGCTCTCGCTCAACGACGAGCCGTACAGCGGGGCTCTGAACGCGCCCAGCGCTTCGAGCGCTCGGGACTCGACGCCAGAGAACCGGAGACACGAGATACCCAACGAGTCGGTCCATAATGCGTCGTCCATCGGCGGCCTCTACCAAACGCATATCAATCTGGCGTGTATTCGCAAGCGCTTCTCTGATTGCGTCCTCGGTAATTTCATGGAAGACCATTCGATGTACCTCAACTCCCTTTGGCTGCAGCAACTCAAGAAGGTGCCACGCAATCGACTCTCCCTCGCGGTCCTCATCGGTTGCGAGATAGAGAGTGTCAGCACCCTTCATTGCACGCTTGATATCGGCCACAACCTTCTTGGCTCGATCCTGTGGGAGCGCCCACTCAACAGCGAAGTGGTTATCGACGTCGATGCCTAAGCCCTTCTCGGGCAGATCCCGAACGTGACCGTAAGAGGCCATGACGGTGTAGTCAGAGCCGAGGTATTTACCGATGGTCTCGGCTTTAGCCTTTGACTCCACGATCACTAGGTGATTTGGCAACGCTGCTCCTAAATGCTGTTTGTTGAGGCCTGACGGTAGGCCGAGACGGGCCAGAAACTGTGGTCATAGAAAATTTCCCTATGGCCGCTCCCTTTTCAGTGGTCCCACGCTTTAGGGCCTCTTGTCAAGCCGGGCGGGTCTGGGGCATCTAGTCTGCGGCCCTATGACCCACCTCTTAGAGCCCCTTATCTCGACCATCTCCGGCCACGTTGGAGCCGCCTCCACCCTCGGTCTAATGCCTACGCCAGAGAGCCTCCTTGACTCCCTCGGCTCCTTTGCCACACTGGGATTAATAGCGATCATCTTTGCGGAGTCCGGGATACTCCTCGGCTTCTTCCTCCCTGGCGACTCGCTACTTTTCACTGCTGGCCTCTTCGCCGCAAGAGGAGACCTAAATCTGGCGGTAATTCTCGTTGGGTGTTTCATCGCGGCCGTCGCCGGAGATCAAGTCGGGTACTTATTCGGCAAGCGAGTCGGCCCCTCGCTCTTCGGCAGGCCTGACTCCAGGATCTTCAAGCAAAAATACGTTGCCCAGGCAGACGCGTTCTTCCAGAGGCACGGAGCAAAGACAATTGTGCTGGCTCGATTCGTACCAATTGTTAGGACATTTGCCCCGATTCTCGCCGGCGTTGGGAAGATGCGTTACCGCCAATTTGTCGTCTACAACCTTGTCGGTGGATTCGTGTGGTCCTTCGGAGTGATTCTTCTTGGCTACTGGTTGGGCAACGTCGCATGGGTGAAGGACAACATCGAGATCGTGTTGATCGGCATTGTGCTGATCTCCGTAATCCCTGCATTGTTTGAGATTCTTCGCCACCGCAACAGCGACGCCGATACCGCCAGTAGCTAGTAGCTATGCCGAAATAGTGGCGCGTTAGAAGTCGCGAAGGTTGCTGACCGAGTTCGCAGGGCTGGCGACTCTCTGCGCACGGTGGCAGTTGGCCAGGTTGAGCGCACGAATGCTTGGAAAGGCGAAGGCGCAAAGAGTCTTTCGGAGTGGCTTAGCTCAGAGACTGATTGTGCTCACTACGAAGCCCAGTCTGTGGTCTTGTTAGCCAACCAGCTCCAGCACTTGCCGGTTACCCAGGCAGCCTTGCTCTCCGGGGCTCTCTCCGGCACACAGGCTGTAGAGGTGGCACGCGGTGCAATCGTTGCCCCTAATACAGAGACACAACTCTTGAACCTCTCAAAACATGCAACGGTTCGCGATCTGCGAGATGCATCATCTCGTGTAGTTGCAGCAGCCACAGACGAGGCAGAACGACGCAGGAGGGTGCACAGGAGTCGTTACTTGAAGGCGTGGACAGATCTCGATGGTTCTTTCAATCTAAGAGCGCGCATGACCGTTGCCAATGGCGCGCTTGTAATGGCAGCACTAAAGCCACTACAGGACGAGATATTTAAGGCAGCACGCAAGAGTGGTGTGCATGAAAGACCGGAGGCCTATGCAGCTGACGCTCTAATGGAACTCTGCGAAAAGGCTAGTAACGCAGATTCAAGGGCTGCGAATGGGCTGAACAAGACCAAGACACCTCACCGTAACGCAGTGATGAATATTCGCGTCGACATCGATGCGCTAAAGCGTGGACATACCGAGCATGGCGAGACCTGCGAGATCGCTGGCGTTGGGCCAATACCTGTCGCTACTGCAACAGAGTATTTAGGTGCAGCATTCTTAAAGCTGCTTGTGATGGATGGAACAGACATCAAGACGGTTGCTCATATGGGTCGAGCAATCCCTGCTCCACTGCGAACAGCAATTGAGGAACGAGACCGTGTCTGCCAAGTACCAACATGCGATATGGCGCTTGGTCTAGAGATTGACCACATCAAACCCTTCTCTGAGGGCGGAGCTGCATCCTTTGAGAACCTCGTGCGGCTCTGCAAGCGACATCACCTCCAAAAAACGCACGACGGGTACCGGCTCGAGAAGTTAGAGGTAGCGACGAGCTGTACTACTCAGTGGGCGTGGCGAGCACCACCAGACTGAAGAGAGAGCGGGTAGTTACGCGTTATCGAAACTAGAGCGATCCCAAGCTCCCTAAAACACGCGCTACAAACCCGCCCCGCAAAAGACTGGCCCAACAAAAGACCAGCCCAACAAAAGACCAGCCCAACAAAAGACCAGCCCAACAAAAGACCAGCCCAACAAAAGATTGGAGGGGCCCGAGGGCCCCTCCATACTTAGTTCTTATTCGGCACCGCATTATTAGAGGCGCACTTAACCGATGCTGCTACCAGTGATTAACCAACTGGGGTTGATACAGGTGCGTCTAGCGCCTCTATGCCGCCGGTCTCACGCTTCGAGAAGGCGATAGCCCCCAAGAGAACGATTGTCGAGAGGCCTGCAATCAAGAAGCGGCTGTCGCGGCCCTCAAGCGAGATGATCGCAGGGAGAATGAGCAGGCTCACAAGGTTCATCACCTTGATGAGAGGGTTAAGTGCAGGGCCAGCGGTGTCCTTGAAGGGGTCTCCAACGGTGTCACCGATGATCGCGGCCTTGTGCGACTCTGAGCCCTTACCGCCCTCGTTACCGTCCTCGATGTACTTCTTGGCGTTGTCCCATGCTCCACCGGCGTTGTTGAAGTAGTTAGCCATCAACTGTCCAGTGAGGATTACTCCAGCAAGGAATGCGCCGAGCGCGTACTTGTTGATTCCGAATCCAATGATTACTGGAGCAAGTACTGCAAGGAGCGCAGGTGTGGTGAGCTCACGAAGTGAAGCCTTTGTGCAGATGTCGATTACGGGGCCGTAATCGGGGCGCTTCTCGCCCGACATGATCTTGCCGTCAGCAAACTGGTTGCGGACTTCCTGCACAACTACTTGAGCTGTGCGCCCAACTGCTCGAATCGCTAGAGACGAGAAGATGAATGCGATGGATCCACCAATGAGTAGACCAATGAATACCTTGGGGTCCGCGACGTTGATCGGAACCCTCAGGTAGACGCTCTGACCAGTTGCGAGAAGCCGGTCGATCTTGGCCTGGCCAAACTGCTCCACGGCGATGATGTCGATGTAGGAGGCGAAGAGCGCAACCGCTGCGATTACCGCAGATCCAATCGCAAATCCCTTGGTAACAGCCTTTGTGGTGTTACCAACAGCGTCAAGGCTCACCATGATCTTCTCGGCCTCACCACTGAACTCACCAGACATCTCAGCGATTCCAGCAGCGTTATCGGCGACCGGACCGAAGGAGTCCTCAGAGACGATTACTCCGGTGGTTGCAAGCATGCCCATTCCGGAGAGTGCGATTAGGTAGAGAACGAACTGAACGTTTCCGCCACCAAGTCCGATTGCAACACCGATTCCGATA
>WLHA01000211.1 GCA_009702955.1 Actinomycetota bacterium | reverse complement strand
GCATCTGTAGAGGTACCGGTGGCGGATCCAACCTTTAGGCGCCCAGAGTGGATGAGAGTAAAAGCAGATCTAGGTGCCGAGTATCGAGGCTTGAAACGATTAGTGCGTGAACTTGATCTACACACTGTCTGCGAGAGCGCGGGGTGCCCAAATATTTATGAGTGCTGGGCCGACGGAACTGCGACCTTCATGGTTCTCGGCGAACGCTGCACACGTGCCTGCGGTTTCTGTCTCATAGATACTCGGCTCCCGAGCGCCCCCGAGGCCGACGAGCCAGAGCGAGTCGCTAGTGCAGTGGTACGTATGGGTCTCAAGCATGCTGTCTTGACGATGGTTGCACGAGACGATCTCGATGATGGCGGTGCTGCGCATGTTGCAGCGACAGTCAACGCAATTCGCTTGGCGTCGCCAGAGACGCGCACTGAGGTGCTCATAAGCGATCTGCGGGGCGATTTAGCTTCTTTAGAGTTGATCTTGAATGAGAACCCCGACATTGTGAACCACAACATAGAGACCGTCGCACGACTCCAGCGCGCTGTTAGACCATCCGCAGGGTACGCACGCTCGTTAGCGTTGCTTGCCCGTGCGAACGCTGCTGGGCACGTCACAAAGTCGGGCATCATGCTCGGCCTCGGTGAGACGCTCGAGGAAGTAAGCGGTGCCCTCAATGATCTTGCTTGCGTCGGCGTGAAGATCGTTACGATTGGGCAGTATCTGCGGCCCTCGGCGCAGCACCTACCAGTTGTGCGCTGGTGGAGCCCCGAGGAGTTCGCAGAGGTTGCCCGTATCGGCGAGGCAGCGGGGATAAACCATGTTGAGTCTGGGCCACTTGTGCGTTCGTCGTATCACGCGCGTAGTTCAGCCGAGGCGGCAGGATCTTCTGCAGTGTTGGCGACGGGTCTAGCTAGGTGAAACTCGACCTTGCAAGTGTTCTGATGGAGTGGGGGATTGGAATCCTCGCACTTCTATGGGTAACTACGCGAGGCCGTCTCGTGAGTCTTGGGTACGGCTGGTTACTGCGCAGTCTCGGTGCAGCAATGCTGGGTGGAGCGATCTGGGCCAGTATCGCTACAGGTGGCGATGGAACTGCGCGAATAATCGCCCTCACCGCATCGGCTCTCGCGATGCTCTCTGCACTGTTCGCACTCGCGTCGAGCATCACGCATCGCTCAGTTGGGGTTCGCGTAGCGAGAGAGCGCAAGGTTGCTAAGGCCGAGCGCGTAGACGCAATGCTCGGCGAGAGCCGTAAGAGTGCCCGAGCATCCGGTGCTGAGAGCGAAGCAGGAGCCGGACCAACAGAGGCGAGAGAGTTCAATCCGATATTGGATTTGATCGCACCGGCATTCGGATTGATTGCCTTGGTCGCAGAGTCGGTGACGCTCGGGGGGCCAGCGATACAGAGCGCTTATCGGCTAGTCATCGGAGCAGCATTCCTAGGTGTACTAACAGATGCGATGCTTCTCGGGCATTGGTACCTCACTCAACCTGGATTACCGCGGGCACCGATCGAGGAGTTGGTGAAACTCAGCGCCCCCATTTGGGCGCTTGAAGTGATTGGGCTGCTCTGGCCGATTGGGATGATCTCTGTTCTCTCGGGATCGGTCGATGACGGGTATGGGGGGATTCTCGCGTGGATGTGGGCACTCTCAGCAGCCTCAACCGGTGCGTTGATTGGCGTTACCTGGCTAGCCCTTCGTGAGAGGTCCTATTCGGCGGTTATGGCCGCTACCGGGCTCTTATACCTAGCCATCCTTACGGGCTTTGGCACGGATGTCCTCGCTCGGGCATTACTTGGGTCATGAGACGCACCACTCTGCTCGCTCCGGTCGCTAACCTGACAAACCGATGAACCAGCTACGCGAATACTACGAACGGCGTGAGCTGCTCTCAAACTTGGTCTTGAGGGAGCTGAGGAGCCGTTACAAGCGCTCCGCCCTTGGGTGGACTTGGTCACTACTCAACCCGCTCTCCTCGGTACTTATTTATTGGGTTGTCTTTGGGGTATTTCTGAAGGTCAAGGCGCCTATCGGTGATCCAAGTGGCCAGGGAAACTTTGTCCTCTTCTTGTTATGTGCATTGATCCCATGGAACTTCTTCTCCAACGGAGTTACACAATCAATTGAGAGTCTTGTCGTCAACGCTGGACTCATCCGCAAGGTTTACTTTCCAAGGGAGCTCTTAGTCGCCTCAACCATTGGAGGCCTGCTCGTTACCTTCTTGATTGAGCTCGGCGTAGTGATCGCAATCCTCCTTATCGCCGGCAACATGGTTCTTCCTTGGCTCCCGATTGTCGTTCTGCTAGTCATCTTGCAGACGCTGCTGGTACTCGGGATCGGGCTCTTGCTTAGCGGTGCGAATGTTTACTTCCGTGATGTGCGCCACTTTGTGAATCTCTTAATGCCGATGCTTTTCTACTCAACCCCCGTTGTGTATCCGATTAGCTATGTTCCAGTTCATTGGCAGGTTGCGGGGCGATCAATCCCTCTTCGAAGCATCTATGAGATGAATCCGTTAGTGCAGTTGGTTAGTGCGTATAGGGCACTGCTCTATGACTTGACGTTCCCGTCCATAGGCAGCCTTGCTTACATAGCGGTTTAGACTATCGGCCTAGTACTAATAGGGCAGTTCGTATTTAATCGCCTCGACCATCGCCTAGCCGAGGAGGTATAGATGACCGCCGCCGTAATTGTTGACCATGTTTCTAAGCGTTATCGCCTTTATCACGAACGTAACCAATCCATGAAAGCAGCACTTCTGCGCGGCAGGAGGGCTCGCTACGACGATTTCCTAGCGCTTGATGACGTCTCGTTTGAGATTAAAGAAGGAACCGCTTTCGGGCTCATCGGAGAGAATGGCTCGGGAAAATCAACCATGCTCAAGGTCATGGCGCGAATCCTGCGCCCCGATGGTGGGAGCATCACAACTCGAGGCAAGGTATCAGCGCTCCTCGAACTAGGTGCTGGGTTCCATCCTGAGTTGTCTGGGCGTGAAAATGTCTATCTAAACGGTGCAATCCTCGGCCTCTCTAGGCGCGAGATTGATGCACGGTTCGATGAGATTGTCGACTTCTCCGGTATTGAGCAGTTCATCGATGCCCCCGTTAAGAATTACTCATCTGGCATGTATGTTCGCCTTGGATTCGCTGTCGCAATCAATGTTGACCCTGCAGTGCTGCTTATTGATGAGGTACTCGCGGTCGGCGATCAGGAGTTTCAGAATAAGTGCACAGAGAAGATCAGCCAGTTCCGACGCGAAGGCCGAACCATCGTTGTTGTCTCGCATGCGCTCTCATCGGTGCGCGAAGTCTGCGATGACGTCGCCCTTATCGAGCATGGCCGACTCATTCAGGTGGGTCCAGCGGTAGACACGATCGACCACTACTTGACCGAGATTCTCTCGATTGACCCTGCAACTCTTGGCATTGCGCGACGCTCAACCGGTGAGATTCAATTGCAGGGCGTGGAGCTCTTGGGGGAGTCAGGCGAGCTTGCCGGGGCAGTTGCACTCGGAGACTCAGTTACTTTTCGCTTCCATTTCAATGCACTCAAGCCTGTAAGCGACCCTGTATTCGGCATGTCTTTAACGAGCAGCGACGGAGTGCTCGTTACGGGTACTAACTCTCGTGACCAGGGTCTGTCTCTAGAGATTTCTACTGGACCGGGATGGATCGATCTTGCCGTTCCGCGACTTTTAGTCTCTTCAGGTAAGTACCACGTCACCGGAACGATCTATGACGCGACACAGATGACGCCAATCCATGAGGTCGGGGATCTGCATGCGTTTGATGTTGCAGAGGGCAATCCGAAGACCTCAGGAATTACCTCTCTTGGTGGCACGTGGCGCGCAGGGGCGTGATTAAAGACGGCGTGACGCGCATAGCGGTACTCACCGGTGAAGTTATTGGTGAGCGGCTAGCGGGTCCGGCGATTAGAGCCATCGCCATCGCTAGAGCACTCGCGAATGACCCAGGGATTCAGCACGAGGTAATT
>WLHA01000210.1 GCA_009702955.1 Actinomycetota bacterium | reverse complement strand
CTCGCCGTAATGTCGAGCGCGATGGTGAGCCTTGGTATAGCAACCGGCTTTGATCGCAGGTACGGAGTACTTAAGCGGCTGGGCTCGACTCCTTTGACCCGTTCAGGTTTGCTAACTGCCAAAACTCTCTACGTATTAGCTATTGAGACCATTCAATTATCTGTGCTAATCGCAGTTGCTCTCCTTTTAGGGTGGCGCACTGGCGGCTGCGTACCGCTTGCGTTCTTGTTTCTCCTAATAGGAACGATTTGTTTTGCCGGCCTCGGGCTTCTGCTTGCAGGAACGCTCCGAGCAGAGGCCAACCTCGCCCTAGCAAACGGTCTCTACCTGGCCCTCCTATTCCTCGGAGGGATGGCATACCCATTAACGAGACTTCCTAGCGCTGTTAGAAGTTTCGCCGAGCTACTTCCAGCAGCGGCCTTGGCTGAGAGTGTGCGCGGAGCACTGCATTCACCAATGGACGTCCCAGTGAAGAGCGTTGTGGTTCTGGTTGTCTGGGCAATAGTGCTTCCAGTCTTGGCTGCCAAACTTTTCCGCTGGGAAGAATAGCTGAGCACTAGAAGAAGCGCTACAAATCGAACCTAGGTTCCTCGTACTAAACCCTCGACGGCGAGTCTCAGCTCATCTGAACTTGGTCTTCCATACCACCGTCGGATAATCACACCTGATTTGTCGATCAGAAATGTTTGTGGCGCTGCGCGCACTCCATAATCTTTTGCAACAGTTCCCTTTGAATCAAAACCTAATTGCCAATTTGCGCCCTCTGAATCTGCAAACTGGAGAGCCTCTCTGCGAGTGTCCTTGAAGGTAATGCCGACCATCGAGAGTTCTGCAAGCGAATATTGCTTGCGGATGCTCTTCAATTCGGGGAACTCTTCGCGACATGGGATGCACCAGGATGCCCAGAAATTCAGAAGTGTCGGCGCAGCGTTGGAACTCCCGATTGCTACTCGCGATTCGGGCCTCAGGTTTGGAACCAAAAAGGGAGGAGCCTTTGAACCGACAACTGCTACCCCAGGGACACTTGGTTGGAGATCCACAGAGGTACTAGACGGAGGGACTCTCGATGCTGTGGTGGGGATCACAATCTGAGTGTTGGGGCTCTCGCTGCCTGCGACAACGGCTGCGACAACGCCCCAAAGGATCAAACCGAGTAAAGCAACTCCAAGGAGCACCCTTGAAGATATGCGACCGGCATCAGAGCCGCAGGAACGCTCCCTAGCCCAACGCATTGCGGACTAGAACGTCAACCGCGACCATCGCGAACAGAATCGCTAGATACGTATTAGAGAACATGAAGAACTTGATTGCGCTCTCAGGGGTCATCCCTCGCATGAGGCGAAATGCAAGACCAACAAACATGGATCCAAGAATGAGAGCAGATGCCGTATATATCCATCCGACTGTTCCGGTCAGTTGCAGCGAGACAGATGCGATTGCCACGAGAACCGAGTAGATAAAGATCTGCTGCCCTGCAACCTTGAGTCCTTTAACCACAGGGAGCATAGGAATACCCGCCTTGGCATAGTCGTCACGATAACGAACAGCTAAGGCCCAAAAATGCGGTGGGGTCCAGAGAAAAATAATGAGAAACAACAGCCACGGAGCGATCGCCAATGAACCGGTTACAGCGGCCCAACCGACCAATGCAGGGACCGCACCTGCGGCACCACCGATGACAATGTTCTGGGGACTTCTCGGCTTGAGCCAAATCGTGTAAACGAAGATATAGAAAAGCATCGCGCTTAGCGCCAACGATGCAGAGAGCACATTGGCAGTGAGCGAGAGCCAGATAAATGCGATGGCCTCCAAAGTAAGTCCAAAGATAAGTGCAGCCTTTGGAGAGACCTCGCCCATTGGGAGCGGGCGCCCGTGGGTGCGCTTCATTATCTGGTCGCGATCGCGTTCGATGTAACAGTTCACCGTATTCGCGCCGCCAGCGGCTAATGCTCCACCTAGCAAAACGGAGAGCATCAGCCCGAGCGAGGGGAGACCGCCCTTAGCGAGAATCATGGAGGGGAGAGTTGTAACAAGGAGAAGTTCAATCACGCGCGGCTTGGTGAGCATGAAGTAAATGCGAAGTTTGTTGAGCGCCCCAGTTTGTTTGACTTTGCCCATGGGCTCTCGGGAGACTTCGTCTAATGCCTGAGGGCTCTCTGGCACTGCTGGGTTTGGTTCGTAGAGTGCTGACATCGGGGATAAAACTAGTCGGGGCTTCGCCAAAACTTGCTAAGCGACCTAAAATCGATCCGAGGCAGGCCGATAGCACTGGCAAAGGTACAGTCCTCGCATGGCTAGAGCAGCGCGGAGCGCAGAGACAGACCCGAAACTTGCGATCAGAATGATGGCCGACCGCATTCTTGTTGTCCCGTCTCGGGAGGCAGGGGAGCGCAAGTCGCGCTCTGGAATCCTGATTCCTGCGACAGCAAATGTGGACCGCCGCCTTGTCTGGGGCGATGTCAGCCAGGTTGGCCCTACGGTTAGGAACGTCGAAGAATCTGATTCGGTGCTGTTCGCACCGGATGCTGGTTTCGAGGTCGAGATACGTGGAGACGAGTATCTGATCCTTCGTGAACGCGATGTGCATGCTGTTGCATCTGCGCGTGAGGGCGGGCAGACCGGCCTCTACCTGTAAGGCGCGTTATTTTGAAGCGGGCTATCAAAACGCTCTATTGAATGCCCCTAATTGCTTTGGGGCGTGCTCGATCTGGTGGGTCCGAGAGTAATTTTTGTCTCAGATGGGTGGCGCAGCGGAGCAGGAGTTGCGGCTACTCGGGCATCTAAATACTGCGCCATCTGCTCATATAGAACATCTCCGACCATCAGCCGTAGTTCGGGTGCCATTGATTTGTAGACAGGCTCCGCACCTGAGAATGCGGCTGCTTCTTCTGTGCACCACCAAGCAAACTCTTCGCCACCTTCACCCCATCCATGGCGAGCAAATTCGGTTATGCGATGGTGGACTACTCCATCATCTGCATCCTCATCGAACTCTTCGATGTTGCGCAGCGGAACCTGCCAACACACCTCAGGTTTCACGGTGGAATGGTGAACATCGTTGCGCATCGCATGAACGTGGAGTGCGCATCCGGCACCAAGTTCAAACTCGGGCCTATTGAGAAAAACGCAGGCTCCGTCAACGAGTCGAGTCTGCCAATCGTCTTTCCCTGTCTTCTTTGAGATGCCCTTCTTAAGGCCGACATTCGAGTACTGCCAAATTTCAGGGTCTAGTTCGAGAGCAATCTTCTCGATTTTCTTACGGTCCTTCTTGTCTGAAAAATGGGCACCGTACGAGCAGCATCCCTGGGACATCTCTGGGGATTTCTCGTTCAGGACGCCTTGGCAGCCAGAGCCGAAGATGCATTGGTGTGACGAGACAAGATAGGTGACGTCGAAATGCCAGACATGCTTCTTGCGCTTAGGGTCGTTGAAAACTACCCACTCTCTTGTTGGACCGCTCATTGCGCAACCTTCCTGATATCGGGCGTCGCCGCCATCTGAAACCAAAGTTCGCCCACGGCTAATAGGCCTCTCCAGAACTGCTCTAGCACTATTCGTTCATTCGGAGCATGGATGTTGTCATCTGGCAGCCCCACTCCTAGAAACACGACAGGGGCTTCGAGGATTCGCCCGAGCGCCTCCTCCGGTCCGCTCCCTCCCTCTCGAACTAAATATGGAGCCTTACCCCATACTTTCTCAATCGAGCGAGAGGCAGCCTTGACTGCTGGGTGGTTAATGGGGGTGAGCGCTGGGGAGACTCGTCCCTCTTCCCAAACTTCAACCTCAACGCCTTCAGGCATCAATGGGCGTAGCCACGAGTGGAACAACTCGGCAATTTGATCGGGATCTTGATTCGGTACGAGGCGAAAAGTAATTTTTATGTTTGCAGTTGAAGGGACAATGGTTTTTACGCCCGCTCCGCTGTAGCCCGATGTCAGCCCTACAACATCTGCTGTGGGCCTGCTCCCAGTTCGCTCAAGCGTGCTGCGACCTGCCTCTCCCATCAAGG
>WLHA01000021.1 GCA_009702955.1 Actinomycetota bacterium | reverse complement strand
TGTGAAAGGCTGACCATGTATCCCCAAAACTCAGGAGCAAGAGTGCGCAATCCAATGAAGACCTCAGCTGCCATACTCGCTGGACTACTCATCGCCCTAAGCCTTGCGGCTTGCGGTGGGGGGTCGAGCGGCGGCGATGACAAAGCTGGGTCTGGCGCATCGTGCCCAACTTCTGCGCTGGACAAGGTAACCGCACCGGTCAAGATAACGATGTGGCATGCGATGAACAGGGCCAACGAAGAGGCCTTGGTGCGATTGACTAAGCAGTACAACGAGTCTCAGTCAAAAGTTGAGGTAACCCTCATCAATCAGACTGGATACCGAGAGTCTCTTGAGAAGTTTCGAGCTGGACTCACCAGTGGCGATCTCCCGAACCTCGTCCAGATTGAAGACTCTGGTACTCAACAGATGATCGATACGCAAGCGATTCTCCCTGCACAGGTATGTATCGATGCGACCAAGTACGACACCTCTGATTTCATTCCGCGAGTGCTCGGCTACTACTCGGTCAAGGGTGACCTGCAGCCGATGCCGTTCAACGTCTCAAACCCAATTCTGTACTTCGATAAGAACGGTTTTCGTGCAGCAGGGCTAGACCCAGAGAACCCGCCCAAGACCCTCGAAGAGGTTCGTGCTGCGGCAGTCAAACTTCAGGCATCTGGATATAAGTACGGCTGGGGACAGAAACTCGACCCTTGGTACCTAGAGCAGTGGTCCGCTAAGGCTGGGGTGCTCTATGCGAATAACGAGAATGGTCGCGCAGAGCGAGCATCAGCAGTTACCTTCGATAACGCAACTGGCCTTGAGATCTTCACATGGATGCAGGCAATGGTGAAAGACGGCTTAGCTGTTACAAACTCCGCTAGCGGTACCGCTGGTTTCAACAACCTTCTAGGTATTCGCAGCAAGGATGTCGGTATGACTATCGATACCTCCGCCGCGCTTGGAACGATCCAGCAGGTAATTGAGTCTGGTGAGTCTGGCGGTGCTGAGATTGGTGTTGGGCCAATGCCTGGACCAGCGGGCAAGGGCGGAGTTCTTGTTGGTGGAGGTGCTCTCTACATAGTCAAGAAGGGGAGCGCTCCTGCGCAGCAACTCGCATCGTTTGATTTTGCAAAGTGGTTGAACTCGCCAGAGATCCAGGCCGACTGGTCCGCATCTACTGGCTACGTTCCAACCCGCAAATCAGCAGTAGATGTAGCGATCTTGAAGAACAAGTGGATTGCAGACCCTGAGTTCAAAGTTGCATACGATCAACTCATTAATGGTGCTAACAACTCTGCAACTGCTGGACCTGTAATCGGTGCCTATCAAGCAGTGCGCGATGCGGTACTAAAAGCCCAGGAGAAACTATTCCTAGAGGGGCTCTCCCCGGCGAAGGCACTGAAAGAAGCTAAGACCGGCGCCGATGCAGCGATAAAGGAATACAACCTGCGAATCGGTGGGTAAGTAGAGCGAATCAAATGGCAGTGCCTCGGGGTCATCCCCGAGGCACTATCCATTTTTAGACACGTCTATTTTGACAAAGCAGTCTCTGCTCGCCCGTTTGAAACCACTGCAGATTTACGGCATTATCAGCGTGAAGGAAGCCTTCTTCGCCAGGTTTGTCCCAAGTGCAGGTTCTCCTGAAATTTGGGAAAGTTGCGTGTCCTTGGATCCCATAGCCTGGATCTTGGTGGAGGACCCAGCAGGCACATTGCACCCTGAGGCGTAATTGCTAATGGTGAGGTCGAAATCTCCCACGTCATTAGCGGGCCCAACCTCTGAGGAGGTGTAGATCCTGTTGAGGGCCGGGCATGGCAGAAGGGTCCCCGTGAGTTTTGCCTTTGAGTTCTTTACCTGCAGTTTGGTGATTACATCGCCATTAGCGAATTCATCTCCGCTGATGAGAACGTCCCCTGCACTAATACTCGCGGACATTGATGCTGCCCACGTTATGGGGAGGGAGTAGAAGTTATAAGGCCTGCCGGTGAGTGAGTTCTGGCCTGCATTTAGAGCAACAAAATTGACTGCGCAGTAATCGACTCCTCCGGCATTAGGCATTCGTCGATCGAGGTCATCTGGCCTGCA
Organism: Actinomycetota bacterium; assembly: GCA_009702955.1. Classification (GTDB taxonomy): domain Bacteria; phylum Actinomycetota; class Acidimicrobiia; order IMCC26256; family IMCC26256; genus IMCC26256. The sequence goes on along the minus strand of WLHA01000021.1, from coordinate 8,808 downwards.
TTCTCGAGCAATCGCTCCGGCAGTCGAGCTGGGCACGGCCCATGGGGCAAGGGGGAGTGAGCCGGCGCCGTCGGGGTCGTAGTACTTCGCCCAAATGGTCCCCGGGCTTACAATCCCGAGTACGGAGTTAGAGTCAGGCTGCCCTTCTTTGAGGGTCAATGCAGCGGCGGGGAAGCTACCGTCGGCAGAGGCAGTCTGTAGCGCCAGGCTGCTGAAAAATGATAGATAGTCTGAGTTATACGGGCATACTGACCCCAGCCAGAGAGTGCCTAGGCAGAGGCCGCTAGTCACGGGGGTTGAGACATCGGCCAGATATGGCAATCCGCCAAGTCCCTGAACGACTGCAACTACTGCTTGGGCGGGGGCAACTATGTAGACCCCACCGGTACCAGAGTTAATTGCGGCAATAGTGAGCGTTGCAGTGACCCCATCTAACGAGACGGCTTTTATTTTAGAGAGGCCTTGGCGTGGGTATACGGCGATTAGCGCACTCATCCCTATAACCGAGACTCCATCGCTTACGGTCCCGCCGATACCATCATCAACAAAAGAGCCGATTGAGGTGCTCGAAAAGGTTCCGGCGGCAGATGTAATTTTGGTGCTTCCAGCAACCCCTGTAATAGTGGCGCCAGTCCAATCTGATGAGGCTGCGCCCGGCACACGTGGAAAAGCACCCTTACTCGCTGAGATAAACGACGAGTATGTTCCGGCCCCCCGAGCAAGATTGGAGGACGGCGAGATTTTTGGCCCCGCTGCTCCGGCTGCGGCTGGTGATGCCGTCGCGATCAAAAGACTTACTGTGGTGGCGATTAGTACTTTTCGTAGGCGCATCGGTTCCCCCCGATTCTTCTGCACCAGATAAAACTGAGTGCAGATGACTCCCCTAAAGACCGATGGACTCATTGGTCTTCGGGAATGCTCCCACAGTCCCTATTCTCGGCACAACCACAAATGCTTCATTTATCTTCGGGCTTAGGGGGAGCCACCCGAGATGAGACAGTAGGTACTTATACCTAGAATTGCCAGCATTTATGCCCTACAACCGCGCCCTGTAACGCTTACGGGCTCTTGACTTACCTCAGGGTCAGCGCTCAGATATAGCGATGTATGGGCGCTCAGTTGCACCGGAGTAGATCTGGCGAGGGCGGCCAATCTTGGTCCGTGGGCTCTCCATCATCTCTTTCCAGTGGGCGATCCAACCTGGCAGTCTCCCCATCGCAAAGAGCACTGGGAACATCGGTGTCGGGAAGCCCATGGCACGGTAAATGAGGCCTGAGTAGAAATCGACATTCGGGTAGAGCTTCTTATCAATGAAGTAGGAGTCGGTAAGGGCGACCTCCTCAAGCCTCATTGCGAGGTCGAGCAATGGGTCGTGGCGCCCTAGTTCTGAGAGCACTCCCTCGGCTGCAGTCTTGAGGATGCGTGCACGGGGATCGTAATTTTTGTAGACGCGATGCCCAAAACCGGATAGTCGAAATGAGTCATTAGGGTCTTTGGCGCGTTTTACAGCAGAGGTGATGTCCCCACCGTTTGCCTGAATTCCCTCAAGCATCTCAATCACGGCCTGATTTGCTCCACCGTGGAGAGGTCCCCATAGGGCGTTGATTCCGGCTGTCACTGATGCAAACAAGTTGGCGTCACTCGAGCCAACCATGCGGACTGTGGATGTTGAGCAGTTCTGCTCATGGTCTGCATGGAGAATCAGTAGTTGCTTTAGAGCATGCACGACTGTGGGGCTTGCGTGGTAAGGCTCAGATGGAACGGCGAACATCATCGTGAGGAAATTCTCTACAAGATCAAGTCTGTTATCTGGGTAGAGGAACGGCTGCCCTATCGATTTCTTGTAGGAATACGCTGCAATTGTCGGCATTTTTGCCATCAAGCGCATTATGGAGACCTGTACCTGCTCTGGATCGTGGGGATCATCTGAGTCTTGGTAGAAGGCTGAGAGCGAGCTCACAACGCTAGAGAGAATCGCCATCGGGTGGGCGTCACGAGGGAAACCATCGAAGAATCGTTTTGCATCTTCGTGGAGGAGCGTGTGGCGTCGGATACCGAATCGAAAATCTTCTAGCTCTGAAGAGGAGGGCAGTTCGCCATAAATAAGAAGGTAAGCGGTCTCTAGGAAACTAGGGGATGGGCGCTCAACTAGCTGCTCGATCGGGATGCCTCGATAGCGCAGGATCCCTGCGTCTCCATCGATGTAAGTGATCGCAGACTCAGTAGCTCCGGTGTTCACAAACCCGTAGTCGAGTGTGATGAGCCCAGTCTCGGCCCGCAACTTTGCGATGTCGATGCCCAGCTCGTTCTCGCTACCTCGAACGATTGGGAGTTTCACTTCTTTATCACCGAAGCGAAGGATGGCGAACTGTTCGGCATCGGTCACGATGCGCTCCTCTTTTGGTTTCATTTAGGACTATTTACGGTCTCATAATTCGCTGGGAATTCTTTGACCTACAAGTGAATCTACCGAAAATAGCCCTGAAGTGGCGGACTCTGCCTAGGTTGTTCACGTGCGCGCAACAAAAATTTAGGCCTGTTCTGCACCTCGAGTATCCGCTAGGTGCGGGCAAAGCCCTGGAGTATCTGATACGCAAGGGGCATGGATAGCGGCTCAGATAAATCAATTGCAGAGATTGTCGCCGGAAATGACCTCAATGAGTTGCTCCGAGCAATTAATGCGGCCTGCGCTCGAAATGACTGGGATGCGCTTGTCGAGATCGGGGAGCGGTGCGAGCGAGCAATTGACCGCGGTTTTCAACTCTGGCCTGCTGCTCACCATGCGGCCTACCGGCTTGCCCTAGAGGCGCCGAGCGAGTGGGCCGGCGAAGTAGTCGTAGACGGTGCTGCCAAGTTCGCCCCAGGCCCGCTATCCGAGGTAGTCGCCCAGTTCCATGAATGGGCAGAGTTGGCACCCTTTATCCCAGAGGGCCCGGCCGGAGCGTTCGCAATGTACGAGCGAGTATTGAGGGGAGAGGATCTCACCGAGTACGTGCTCGATGAGCCGGACCCGCTCGACCTGCCGCGAGTCCTCCAATATTGGGAGCCTAGGTACGCGCTCGCTGAGTACAAGGCCGACGGAGCGAGTTTTCCTTCGCCACCACCACCTAATTTTCGCAGCCAGCCAATGGCGGCTCTCTCAAAGACTTTCGAAGATCCAGAGTCGATAGGCGCACTGCTTGCTCTTGTGCAGGGATGGCGTGGCAGTTCGCGAACCGTGGCTCAGGCAGTTGCGGTTGATGGAGACGCAGCATCAGCAGTGGCTGTGATTGACCCAGAAGTAACACGAATGGCTCAAATATCGGGTTCTGATGCAATGGCATGGATGGCGTGGGCGGCATCCTCCGGCGGCGCTACTGGTCGCAGGCGTGGTGGCGCAATCGGGCGCCTCGATGCATGGGTTGCAGTCGCTGCTCTGGCCGGCTTCGAGGAGTGGCCAGTGGACCCAGACGAGCTCGGCGTGGCCCTCAGCGGATTCGACTGGTGGTGCTGGGAGCCAAGTCAGCCAGTATCGGGTTGGTCTCTCTATCTCGCAGTAGATGACCCTGATACCGGGGAGGCATGGGCAATCGGTGCGAATGACCCCGGCGAGGAAGGCGATGAAGCCGAATCTAATGGCACCGGTGAGGATGCTTAATTCTCAATGAATCAACGGATTAGCCGGCTAGGCAAATGACTCCTATGAGTATTAGCCTGCACAGAAGCAAGACGAACTAATTCAAGACAATCGAATTCAAGACGATCTATTTCAAGACAGACTTATTCAAGACAGACTTATTCAAGACAGACTTATTCAAGACAGACTGATAAGTGAATCAAGTAATTAATCCAAAAACTTTCCAACCTCGGGGGTAGCAATGCGCGTCTACGACAAGATCTACATCAATGGTTCATGGGTGTCATCCACGAGCAGCGAGACACACGACGTTATTAACGCCTCTACTGAGGAGCTAATGGCAACTATTCCTGAGGGAACTGCCGCTGACGTCGATAAGGCCGTTGCTGCTGCGAAGGCTGCATTCCCGGGTTGGTCACAGACCTCTCGTGATGAGCGTGCAAAGTACTTGCAGCGCCTCTCCGAGGGACTCAACGCTCGACTAGAGGAGATCGCGGCCTCCGTGACCGCCGAGGTTGGAACAATCAAGTTCTTTAGCCAGATCGCTCAGGCCGGTCTCCCCGCCGCAATGGCGCACTCCTTCGTTGAGATTGCGGAGACCTACCAGTTCGAGGAGCAGGTCGGTGCATCGCTCGTAGTGCATGAGCCAATCGGAGTAGTTGCATGCATCACTCCTTGGAACTACCCGCTGCACCAGGTAGTGGCGAAGATCGCTCCTGCACTTGCATCTGGTTGCACGGTCGTTTTGAAGCCCAGCGAGGTTGCCCCAATCACCGCCTTCATCCTTGCTGAGATATTCGACGAGATCGGCTTGCCAGCTGGTGTGTTTAACCTCGTCTCTGGCCACGGGACAACTGTTGGTGAGGCGCTAGTGACTCACCCCGACATTGCGAAGATCTCCTTCACAGGATCCACACGTGCAGGTAGGCAGATCATGGCGCTTGCCGCTCAGCACGTTAAGAAGGTCACGCTTGAGCTCGGTGGAAAGTCTCCGTTCATCATTCTTGAGGACTCTCCAGTTGATGAGGCAGTCAACGCTGGTTTCCAGTCTGCATACATGAACGGTGGGCAGACCTGCATCGCATGGACACGCATGCTCGTGCCTGCAAGCCGCAAGGACGAGTTCGTGGCGAAGGCCAAAGAGGTAGCGGAGTCTTACGCTCCCTGCGACCCAACCGGCGACACAATTGTTGGGCTTGGGCCGATGGCCTCAAAGGTTCAGCAGGAGCGCGTGCGTGCCTACATTCAGAAGGGCATTGACGAAGGGGCAACTCTCGTAACCGGTGGCGTTGAGCAGCCTGAGGAGTTTGAGAAGGGCTTCTACATCAAGCCGACTGTCTTCGCTGATGTTACGAACGACATGACCATTGCTCGTGAAGAGATCTTTGGTCCAGTGCTCTGCATCATCACATACGAAGATGAAGATGACGCTGTGCGCATTGCAAACGACACGATCTACGGACTCAGCGCTGGCGTTTACTCAGCCAACAAGGACGAGGCGGTTCGTGTTGCGCGTCGCCTTGAGTCTGGCCAGGTCGACATCAACGGACCGCAGTTCAACCTTGCTGCACCCTTCGGTGGATTCAAGCAGTCTGGGCTCGGTCGTGAGTACGGCACATACGGACTCCGTGAGTTCCTAGAGACGAAGTCACTTCAGATCCCCAGCTAACTCGCAACATCCCATTTTTGTGTGAACAGGCCCGACTTCGGTCGGGCCTGTTTCGCGTATTAGAACTCGGGAGCGCCGCGCTCCTCGTCAGCAACATCCTCGGCTGTGACCTCTAGGTCAAAGCGATCCATGCACTCCTCACATCGGTATGCCGCGTAGTCGCCCTCCACAAATGGCGACTCTGGGTCAGGTACGTATAGGAGGTGAGCACGGCCACCGCACTCGACACAGACAATGATCTCTACAGGTTGCATGAATACACCTTATGCCCAGACGCTTCCAAGAGTGGCAGGTATTGGGCTATTGCGACACAGTTGCGCGCGGGAGTGATCAGGAAAGCGTGCTTGCTACGCGGGGCCACCAGGTGCAGTTAGCGGCCAGGGGCGAGCACGTTCGAAAGCGAGTGCCATGTCGAGAAGCCACTGCTCACGGTGGTGCGGTGCAAGAACTTGTAGACCAACGGGGAGTCCTCTGACTAGGCCAGTTGGGATGCTCACAGCAGGGTTTCCGTAGATGTTGGCAGGGATCGTTAACGCGCCGTTGTTCCCTAGCCCTACGTGCTTTCCGTCGATGGTCTCGGGGAGTGGACCGTGGGATCCGAATGCAACGTCTGGGTTGGTAGAGGCGAATACAAAATCGACTTGATCAAATACATCGGCCATGCATTCGTTCATCCGGACCCGCTGCGACTCGATGCGCCCGCGTGTCTCAATGTTGTACATCGATTTTCCTAGCTCTAAACCGAATGCAATCTGCGGTGTTAGATCCTCGGCGCATGCAGGGTATTTATCGCCGAGTCGCATTAACAACTCGCCCATCCCAGAGAGCGCCCATTCGTAGGAGAGCTCTGGAACCCTAAAGTCAACATCAATGATCTCAAGGCCAAGCTCGGAGGCGAGCCACTCTGCTGCTTCCTGAACCTGATCCGATACATCGCTAGCGACACTCGCACGGCCGAGATCAACCGAGATTGCGCACTTCTTGCCGCGCAGCGAATCGAGCTGGGATCCAAGGCCTTTCTCCCATCCCTCAACCCGTAGAAGGCTGTATGGGTCGCGAGAATCGAATCCATTCGTGACATCAAAGAATCGCGCAATGTCGCGCACTGAGCGCGAGAGGCATCCGCTAACCGCAGTCAACGACGCCATAACCATATTGGGGCCTTTGGGTATACGGCCGTAGGTTCCCTTGAGTCCGGGGAGACCAGTAAACCCTGCAGGGATTCGAATGGATCCGCCGCCATCCCCGCCCGTAGCCATCGTGACTATTCCGCCTGCAACCGCAGCAGCAGAACCACCCGAGGATCCTCCCGGAGTTTGATCTTTGTTCCATGGATTATTCGTCGCGCCATTGAGCTTTGTGTAGGTGAGGTTCACGCCACCGAACTCACTTGATGTTGTGAGTCCGAATGGGATCGCTCCCGCATCACGAAGTCGTGCAACTTTTGTGGAGTCGAAGTCTGAGATTTCGTCGCGTAGCGGGACGCTTGCCTCGGTCATTGGCCAGCCCTTAACGGCATCCAACTCTTTGACCCCGATCGGCACTCCACCAAAAGGAAGAGACACATCAGCAACGGAGGCTGCGGCGCGAGCGGCGTCAGCATCTAAGAATGAGAATGCGTTGAGTGACGATGCTGCAACTGCGGCGAGCGTCGACTCGAGCTCAGCACTAGGGGAGTGATCCCCTGAGCGGAAAGCATCAACTAGCGAACAAGTATCTCCGGACCACGGTGCATCTGTCATGGGCGGATGTTAGGCCGAATACTCAACCTGATGCTTAAGGCCTGATAATTAGAGGCCAGATAATTAGAGGGGCTCAGCCACCGAACATTGTTCGCCACTGCTCAAGGGTTGGGAGTCGAAATACATAATTCGAGCTTCTGGTCTGCCCCATGGTCGCGTAGGAATCGGATGAGTACATGTGGCCCGGGTATAGGACGGTCTCATCTGGGAGTTTGGCGAGGCGCTGTGTGAGGCTCTCGTAGAGAGCGTCGGAGTCTCCGCCGGGGAGGTCGGTACGTCCACAGCCGTCGAGAAAGAGAGTGTCTCCGGCGAGTAAGCATCCATCAACTAGGAAGCACTGACTCCCTGGGGTGTGGCCAGGTGTATGCAGAAGCGATATCTCAATAGCCCCGATGGTGACCACGTCTCCGCCATCATGCTCGATCAGATCTGAGTCGGAGAGTCCGGTCATTCGCTTGACCCCCCAGGCTTCGTCTCTCTGAACATGGAGCTTCGCCTTTACTCCATCTAACGCTAAGAGCTGCGCTGCTCCTTCAATCTCCCAACCCATCATCGATCCGCCAACATGATCCGGGTGGTAATGGGTTGCGAGCGCTCCGGTGATCTTCATGCCGTCGATACCGGCAATCTCGACGAGCTCTTGAACCCCATACGCCGGGTCGATGATCATGGCCTCGCCGGTCTCCCGATCGCCGACTAAGTAGACGAAGTTGACCATCTGGCGTGCTATCTCGTTATCTTTCGCAAAGTCACGCCCGGCTAGGAGCTGTCGAAAATAGAGGCGATTCTGAGTCATGGCCACGAGCGTACCGGCGCGAGGCTTGCAAGTTGCCTAACCTGCGGGGAGAGGTTTCAGATAGAGCCTCCACAACCTTCTTCAGACAAGCCGATGGAGCCAGAAATATGCGCCAGATCGAGTACCGCACCTGCCCGTTGTGTGAGGCCACCTGTGGCCTTGAGCTTCACATGGAGGGCCGTGATATCGCCCTCGTGCGCGGCGACAAAGAGGATGTCTTCTCGAAGGGATACATCTGCCCTAAGGGTGCGGCAATAAAGGATCTCAATAGCGACCCCGATCGCCTCACTCGCCCGATAGTGCGGCGCGGAAGCGAGTGGCATGAGGTCTCGTGGGATGAGGCATTCGCAGTTATCGCTGAGGGATTCAAGGGTGTCATCGACCGTCACGGCAGGCAGTCGATCGGTGCCTACCTTGGTAACCCATGTGCTCATAACTTGGCCCCGATTATCTACAACAGAGTTTTGCTTCAAGCGATTGGATCTACGAACGTATTCTCAGCGAGCACGGTTGACCAGATGCCAAAGCATGTCTCCTCGGGACTGATGTTCGGTACTCCAATCTCAGTGCCGATCCCAGATATTGACCACACTGATTATCTGTTAATGCTCGGTGCTAACCCATTTGCCTCGAACGGCAGTCTCATGACAGCGCCAGATATGCCAGGGCGTCTTAGGGCCATGAAGGATCGAGGGGCGCGCTTTGTGGTCGTGGATCCAAGGCGTTCTAAGAGCGCTGAGGAGGCAGACGAGCATCTCTTTATCCGACCGGGTACCGATGCTCACTTTCTATTTGGAATTGTAAATACGATCTTCGCTAGCGGACGCGTAGACCTTGGTCGCGCCGATGGCCTCACTGATGGCATCGAAGACCTGAGGCGCCTCGCTGAGAGCTTTACTCCCGAGGCAGTCGCGCCCATCTGTGGAATCTCAGCAGAGACGATTCTGCGCATCACCAATGAGTTGCTAGATGCACCGACAGCAGC
>WLHA01000209.1 GCA_009702955.1 Actinomycetota bacterium | reverse complement strand
GTGTCAGTCGTGTCTACCGAAGCGACATCCCCCACAACCCCAGACCCAGGGTCAGGAGAGACAGCCCAGGTATCAGTGCGATTGTAGAAAGTGGTCGGATTGGTCATGTGGTAGATGCGATAGACGTCGGTCTGAGCTTTAAAGAGATCTTGCGGGTACCTAAGGTGCGATCGAAGCTCCTCTGGCATAGATGCGATCGGCTCAAAAAGGTCGGGGAAAGCCGACTGCCAGGATCTAATCACTGGGTCTGACTTATCGATGATGTAGTAGTGAATTTTACCTGTATACGCATCGACGGTTGCTTTAACAGGGTTACGCACGTAGTTAAAAGATCCGCTTAGCGCACCCTCTCCAGAGAAGGGCTGCGAGTACGGGTAGTACTGGCTAGTCGTATAACCATCGAGCATCCAGATAATTCTCCCGTCGACGATTACCGGGTATGGGTCAGCATCGAAGGTGAGGAACGGTGCACCCTGTTCAACGCGCGAACGGATATCTCGATTAAATACCATCTGCGTGCGAGGGGTTACCTGCCCCGAGATCATCAAGTTGTAATCATTGAACCTGACTGCAAACGCCAGACGCTTTGCGAAGCTGGACAGGGGCACTCCTCCCCCGCCCTTGTACTGGTTATACGCATCCTGCTGACCCTGAAGTGGGTAATCAAACTCATCCGTCTTTGCGTTAACTAAGACATAGCCGCCTGTGCTCTCACCGAAGTAAACACGCGGCTGTGTGAGCTCGATGTCTCCAGTTGGCGGGATATTTCGGAGCAGATACTGAGGGGTTCCATCAGAGGTCGCCTTATTCGCTGCCGAAGCAACTGCACCGAAACCATGCGTGTATACAAGTTGGCGGTTGACCCAAGACTGGCTTGGGAGGTCAGTGCGGTTCAGTTCTCTTGCTGAGAGCATTACTTGAGTCAACTTGCCGCCAATTTCATAGCGGTCAACATCTACGTCGTTGAAGTTATAGAAGGTCTGAAGACTCTGGAAAGACTGAAAGTTGCGCAGTGCTTCGTATGGGTCCCAGAGTCGAGCATTCTCAATTGTGTTGGCGTTCGCCACAATCTTTGCGGTATCGAGATTCTCTTGATACGGGAATGGCTGAACATCAACCTTTGATACCCCAAAGGCGTCGCGCGTTGCCTTGATGTTGCGCTCGATGTAGGGCTTCTCGCTCTGTAACTCATTTGGATTGACGCGAATCGATTGGTAAATGGCTGGGAAGATCGTGCCCACCACGACAGCTACAAATGCCCATAGGCCAACCGCAATTACCGGCAGAACCCATCCCCTGCGGCGAATGTTCCAGACGAATAAACCTGCCGCCACTACGGAGATCACTACGAGGAGGTTCAAGGCGGGCAACTGCGCGGCTATATCGGTCTTGCTTGCTCCAGCAACAACGCCTCGCCCTGAGAAATTGAGGTTGAAGCGAGAGAACCAGTATTGACCGGTCTTCACAAGCGCCATTACCCCAAGGATCACTGATACATGCGCTTTGACGTGAGGCGTTACGCGTGCGCCATCGCCCTGGACGCGGATTCCGCCGTTCAAGTAATGCAGTGCGATCGTGCAGACAAGCACAACCAGCAGAGCTACAAAAAGCCAGTTGAAGAAGAAGTTAATAAATGGAAGTTGAAAAACAAAGAACCCGATGTCTTTACCGAACTGAGGATCATTTCGCCCGAAGTCGACACGATGGGTGAAGAGCACCCACTGCTTCCACTCGCTGCTCACACTCGTTCCGATAACAAACGCTAGGAACGCTGAAACGAGGAGCCTGATCCTGCCTCCGTAACGCACTGCTGCTACTTGATACCGCGCAGCGAGATCGTCGACAGGCTTTAATTCTCGTGCCTTCGGTGCTAGACGATCAGCAATCGAGAGGCTTGTGATCATCAAGACAAAGAAGACAAGGGTGAAGACAGCAGCGAGTCCTACCTTGGCTGAGAGCAGGGCTCTCCATGTCCCTGAGAAATTAACTGATCTAAACCAGAGGTAATCCGTGTAGAAGACCGCTATGCCGCGGAAACTTATGAAGAGCACAACTAGGAGGACAGCTGCGACTATTGCAAGGGTCCTTCCGCGTCGTGAGCGGGGGGGACGAGGACCTGTTGAGACTGGGCGCACGATCCACAGCCTAGAGGGCGCAACACGCTCGCGCCCCTCGGGGCGATGACAAGACTGCCGGGAGCCCTTGGTCACATCTCCCTATCAACGAAACAACTACTCGTCTCTAAGTTGTAGCGGCGCTGCAGACGAGATGTTTCATCCTCTGCACTAGTTGGTTCTCGGGATAAGGCGCAGGTTTAGTGAATCAACCCAGACTTGCATCTGGAGTTATTAGGCACCGGCACCCCGGGTGAGCGGGAGGATAGGCCTGACCAGTTGGAAAATTCTTCCCTCGAGGCGTGGGCTCTAGGGCATTGTCGTCACAGTCAGAGCATCTCCCCGCCTCGATAGGCACCCACCTAAGCAGGGTTCCGGTTGCTACCGCTTCGTATACGCCCCTAGACCACGCAGCGCTGAGAGCATCCCCGAGAGCAGCCTCCAACCCCTGACCTCTGGCATCGCGGAAGCACGAACCAACCGCTCTTGATATGGAGTCATCCGAGTCAGGGGAGTCATTTGCAGTAATCACTGCACTGAGACGCGACCTGAGCCCACCAACGAGTTCTCCGATCGGGCCCGAGGTGAGCTCTTCGGGGACCGTTGGAGCTGGCTCAGTGGTGAGACCTGTATGCGCTCCGATAAATGCCTTGCTAATCGGCTCTGAGAGAAGCGCTACCCACGTGGCGGACTGCTCCTCTCCATCGCCGAGGATTGCAGCTACATCGATACGGCCCTTCTGCGTTCGGAGACGCTCGAGTAATGCATTTTGATCGTCCTGCAGAGCCCGCTTCGCACGCTTGATCGCATCTCTTCTAAGCGGAAGCAACACTGCTTCGCACATGCTGCGTTCGTCATCGGCGCTATCCCCTGCTTCAGCTTCAGTTTTTGGGGCAGAGTTGCTGTCACCAGAGCCAGGGGCAACTTCACTAGCGCTTGTCGCCGCTTTCTTGGTGACCGCGGGTGACGCTGCTCCGTCGGCACGAAGCCTCGCAAAAATTGACTCAACCTCCGGTGCATCCGCAGCCGAATCCGGAATCAAGTCCTGTGCCGAGTCCTGGGCGCCAGTCTTCGCTGAACTCTCGCTCTCCGCGAGAGTTACTTCATCACGAATAATGACTTCATGGATACTTGATGTCTGAGTGACATCTATTTCTTCAAAATTTACTTCTTGAATCGTGACTTCTTGGAGTCCATCATCTACCACGACAACAGTCACTGATTCAGTCACAGACTTCACGATCGTCTCAGTAATCTCATCCGTACTGCGCGTACTCGTTCCAGGCTTGGAGTCCTCTGATATTCCGAGGCTCTCACGCACACGCCTGCGAAGACCGCGCCCCGAGGATGGAGTGTTTGGAGGATCACTACGTTGCGTCTCAGATTCACTCTGCGTACCTGAAGTTGGAGTTGTGCTGATTACTACACGATCTGTACTGGGCTCCGTACTGGTCTTATCTACGCTAGAGGCTTCTAAAGAAGGAGTCTCGGGTGCAGCTTCAGTAAATTGAGGCAATTCCTCATCAGAGTCGCCGTCGATGCCGAGGTCTACAAACGGCGCAGACGTAGCTAACGCGCTTGCCCCGCGAGAGTCAACCTGTCCTAGTGCTGACGTGGCATCCGAGAGGGTCTGCTTCACGACGCGATAGGCACCAAGCAATCGGTCGCGCCCGATACGCAACTCCTCGATCTGCGAAGTTAGGAGTTCGCGACGTCGAGCAAGGTCGGCTAGAACTCGTTCGCGCACAGCCTTCGCCTCTGCAAGCATCTCTCGCCCGGTCTGGCGTGCTTGTTCAATCTCGCTCTCGCTCTCAATACGCGCGCGCTCACGGACCTCTGCTGCATCGCGCTCAGCGGTCTCGAGAGTTGAAGTAGCCGCGGCCGTTGCGCCAGATTGAATC
>WLHA01000208.1 GCA_009702955.1 Actinomycetota bacterium | reverse complement strand
GTGCGCTCGCCATCCGTTGGCCTCGATGATGATCAGCTCAGCTTGATCATCGGGGAGCGCGGCTGCAAGATCTTCGAGTGCTCGAGCTGCCTCAATGTGGCGCCCAAACCCACCCAAAACATCCGCGCTCTGGCGAATTTCCTGAGCCGCTAGCCCAGGGATAAGCAAGCGCAGGCGAGCACTCCAGATTGCCTCCGGCATTCTCCTGCGCATCGCACCCTGCTGAATATTGGTGAGCATTCGCAGAACAATTTCGCGCGGGCCAACCGGGTTCAAGAATGCTGGATGCCAAGGGGCGTCAGAGCCAGCGATGGCATGGAAGTGCTCGCGGCAATCGTCTTCATCTAATTGCCTCCCACCGTTAAACGGATCGAAGAAGCGCTCGGCCGATCTAGCTTCCCTAACTAGGAAGTGGCCCGGCATTCCGATACCTACGAGAGAGATGCCGACTCTGCGCCCAACCTCCATCATGACAACCGCCAGCGTTATCGGTATGCCTAGACGGCGCGAGAGCACGTCATTTAGAAATGAATTACGAGGATCGTCGTAGACAGCGGTATTACCTACAAATTCGCCGGTCGCAAATAGATACTGAGCAAGCCCGAGCGCATCGAACCCGTCAGCGTGGAGAATCGGGTGTGATGCGATGCGATCCAGAGCATCAATCTCGGAGTCGATATCTAGCCCGGGGTAGGCATGGGCGGCGATCGCCATGGCAGCCACATCAAGACTCATCGAGTCGCCTAATGCAATCTCTTCGATAAAGCGCAGTGTCGCCGGCGCGGCATCCCAGTCCACAGGGGTAGACCGTACCCTTGCATCTACACTAAAACCATGCTTACCGATCTCCGCGTCGCAGTAATTCAGAGACTTCACGGCGCAAACCAGCGAGTCACGCGTAATCGCGAGGCTTTAGTTGAGATTCTGAGCGATGCCTCTAGGCCCATGACCCTCCCTGAAATCTTGAAGGAGCGCCCGACTCTCGCCCAGAGCAGCGCCTACCGCAATCTTCTCGCTCTCGAGCAAGCAAACGTTGTCAGGCGTGTTGGGGGTGTAGATGAATTTGCTCGATTTGAACTCGCCGAGGACCTAACTGAGCATCACCACCACCTGATCTGCGACCGATGCGGCGCGGTCGAGGACGTTGACGCCCCGCCAGGCTTAGAGAGCGCGGTCGATAAGGCGGTAGCGGAGATTGAGGAGTCGCACGGATTTCTAGTGCGTCACCACCGTGTTGATTTAATAGGCATCTGCGCCAAGTGCGCGACGATTAAGTAGAGCCCCTACCGAATTGGGACGGTTGCGGTAGCGCTCTCCTCTGTAATCGGATCAACAAGCACCTTGAGTGTCATCGTCCAGTCGCCCGCAACCGGCGGCGTGAACCCCACCGAGGTGTAGTGCGCTATACCCGCGCTGCGCATCTCTACATCAATGGGTGCAATATCTGCCGAGGGCAATGAGAACTCCACGGCAACATCTAGAACCTGCGCAGGGCCGCCACCAGGGGCGTTGAGAGTGAGGTGTACTTCGTTAGCGCCGGTACGCGCCGGGCTCACGTTTACATCAGCTAGAAGTTTGCCTACCTCAAGCGTCGCAGCCCAAGGCCCACTCTGCGCGCTCTGGGCCGGTGCAGTGTTTACAAGTACGGCGGTCACGCCGATGACAAATACGAGTATTGAGACCTCTGCAAAAACGCTACGCAGCAAGCGCCGACGCGCAGTTGCCTCAGGGAGCACATACGTGAGTGCGGAGACTCCAGTCTCGTCAGGGACCAACGAATGGCCGCGACGCTTCGGAGGCTTCTCCCCGGCGGATAACAGCGCTTCACGCTCTTCATCGGCGGCGGCGAGCTCCTCGGGATCGAGTTCCCAACGGCGCTGCACTGCATCTCGAGCAAGCGTTGCAAGGAGTAATGCAACTAGCACCAAACCGACTTTAAGGGATAGCAGGCGCCCATACGTTGAGCCAAGAATGTCGGACAATCCACCTAACTCGCGATAGCCGCGAGCAACCCCAGTGAGGGTTACTAAGAGCACCGAGAGAGTTGCTACTCGAGACCAAATAGGCATCGACTCGAGGGCCTCCTCGGTATGTCCCGAGGTGGCGAGAACAACCAGGAGAATTAGCCCACCCATCCACGCGCTCATGGCAAGAACATGGATTGCATCAGCAAACATCGCAATCCAACTCTGAGAGCCAACTGATGCGTGGCCGCCAAGACCAGGAGTAATGGCGATACCGATTAGGAGCACAACGGTTAAAGGAGCCCACCAGCCCTTCCGCTCGGGCTTCTTGATCAGCAGCATTGAGGGGAGGAGCGCCAGGACTAGCAAAATTCGAATGGATAGAACAGTCCCTATTCGCGTGGACCAAGTATTTGACCACAGCGACTGGTCAAACATCCCCGATAAATTCGCTCCAGCGGCGTAACTACCTTGGAGCCCGAAGGCAACGACGGTCAGAGATAGAAGTGCGCTCCAAGAAGCCCAGAGGAGTCGGCGAACCCTCTTGTGCTCAAGCGCTTGGCGCCAGACAAAGATTGAGGCGAACAGTCCTCCTATAAGTATCGCCATCGCAAGGTAGACGAGGCCGCGAACAACGGCATACGCGATATCAACACTGCGGTGGGTTGTTCCCCCGGAGAGAAAATCATTCGCAATATTCTTGCCCGCGCCTCCGCTTGAAACCTCGCCAACCGAGAATGTGAAGGCTCCGCGTACCGGATGTGCATCGGCAGAGACAATGCGCCATGTCACGACGTAGGTTCCGTTATCAAGCACCGGCACGCGCTGGCGCATTATCCCTGGCGACCCCGGCACGCCTGTAGGGGGAACCGTCTTTACCGTCTCTCCGCTAGCGGCAATTATGCGCACCGACTCTGCGCTCACGCTGATTGGCTCACTAAAACGGAGGTCTATGAGCGGAGGGGACTCTTCTAGAAGCGCACCTTGGACCGGCACTGTTGACTCGAGTGCAGCGTGAGCGAATGCTGGAGCTGCACTTGCGCCAAGGGCGACACCGGCAACGAGCAACATCGATGCCAAGCGTCTCGAACTGAAAATTTGGCCAGGCAATCTAGGAAAAGCAATTCTTGTCACGGCCGAGAGTATGCCCGAACTTTAGGAGGAGCGCAGGCACCAAGAGACGCTCGGCTCAGCCCTGCTGCGAACTTCTAGGAACTCCGTAGAAATTTTGAGGCAACTCGGCAAGGAACTCACTAGCGCTGTGCCTAGCGAGGAGGGTTACACGCTGCCCTCCGTTATCCTTGATACACCGTGAAGAATCTGCATCAATCCGATAACGGACCTCGCCTCCGCAGCCCACGATACGCCCGGTTAATTCTGCTTGGGTTTGTACTCCTCATCTCCCCACTCCTCTCCGCATCGCCTGCCTCAGCACATGGACTCGGTGGTCCTCAGCCATCAAACGTAGAGATCTCCACACTCGGGGTAGAGCCCAAAATCTCTGGAGTATCGATTCGAATGGTCAACCTCGGGTATCTCGTTGAGCTCAAGAACTCCGGGCCCAATACCGTTGTTGTCATTGGTTACGACCGCGAGCCTTACTTGAGGATTGGCCCGAGCGGGGTGGAGGTAAACCGTCGCTCTCCTGCAACTTTTCTAAATCGATCTGCGACTCCATCTGGGAGTCTGCCCGATGGGCTCGACGCAAGAGCCAGACCAATCTGGGAATCAGTATCCAACGTGCCGACTGCACGCTGGCACGATCATCGCGCACACTGGATGGGCAGAGGCGCAGTGCGAAATGCAGAGTGGAGTATTCCTCTCATTGTTACGAACAGCGTAACGAGCAGCGAAGGTGAGGCCTCAATAATGGGGACCCTCAATTCGCTAACACCGCCCTCCACACTTACTTGGGGCCTGATCGCAGTCGCTATCGCAATCACACTCGGCGCACTCGGCCTAACACGTCGATGGGCCGAGGTATTGGTCTGTGCATTATCTGTAATCACGATAAGCGAGGCGCTACACATCGCAGGGACGTGGGGTGCATGGAGCGC
>WLHA01000207.1 GCA_009702955.1 Actinomycetota bacterium | reverse complement strand
TCTTACTTTGATGTTACAAAGACTCTTGAGACGGAGGGCGTAGCGTCCTTCATTGCTTCTTACGACGAAGTAATCCTCACCCTAGAACGCCGAATTAAAGAGCTCACCTCCTAAGAGTGTCTAAGGCATTAATGCAGAGGCCAATTCATCTCACTTACGAGTCTGGAATTTCGCATGCTGAATTTTCCGAGTAAGCGCCTAGGCTGCTGACATGGCACTGAACCGCGAGCATTTAGACCTCATCAATGCTCCCCTAAGTGACCTTCTCAACGAGGCATCACGCCTTCGAGATATTGGGCATGGGCATCGAATGACCTTCTCACCGAAGGTATTTATTCCCCTGACGATGCTCTGTCGCGATCGGTGTGGCTACTGCACCTTCGCAAAACCACCGGCACATCTTGAGAATCCCTATCTCGGGCTTGACGAAGTCATCAGCATCGCTAGCAAGGGCCGCCAATCAGGCTGCTTCGAGGCTCTATTTACCCTTGGAGAGGAACCAGAGGAACGATACCCGGCAGCGCGCGATTGGCTAACGGCGAATGGTTACTCGAGCACGATCGATTACTTGGTCGCTGCCGCGAGAGCTGTGCTCAATGAAACAGGGATGCTCCCCCACGCTAATCCTGGCGCCATTTCTGAGGCGGAGCTTCTACGCCTACGAGCAGTGAGCCCTTCACAAGGGATGATGATAGAGACGCTTGCTGCACGCCTCGGCGAGGCTGGCGGACCGCATTTTGGAGCTCCCGATAAGACGCCAGAGCGCCGCCTTGCAACTCTTGAGGCTGCAGGTCGCGCAAGGGTTCCGTTCACTACAGGCATACTCGTCGGCATTGGAGAGACGAGAGAAGAGCGCCTTGAGGCCTTGCTTGCGATTCGCGATTCCCATGCGCGCCATGGACACGTTCAAGAGGTAATTGTTCAGAACTTCCTACCTAAGCCCGGAACATCTATGCATCGGAGCGATCCATGCGATTACGACGAGTACTTGCGTACGGTAGCCACGGCTCGAATTGTGCTTGGTTCCGCTATGCATTTGCAGGCGCCTCCGAATCTCTCTGATCCGGAACAACTCAGCGCCTTAATTGGAGCAGGGATTGACGATTGGGGAGGTGTTTCTCCTGTTACTCCGGACCATGTAAATCCAGAGCGCCCATGGCCCGCGTTGAATGCGCTACGGGATGCCACTGAAGCTGCCGGCAAGAGCCTTGCTCCGCGCCTCACGGTTTACCCTGAGTACGCATTGAGTGACGACTGGATTCATCCTGATGTGCGCACTGCGGTTCGTAGAGCAAGTGACTCTGAGGGGCTCGCTCGCGACGATGAGTGGTCTGCAGGTAGCAACGAGACTCCCCCAGTGCTTCTCGTCTCCTCTGAGATACGCGCATCTGGTGCAGTCGCTGAAGTAATCGCAGGAGTCGAGGCCGGAGAGCGAGTTGGCTTTGACGAAATCGTGACGCTCCTTGAAGCGCGTGGTCAAAACGCTCAGGCCGTTTATCGTCTTGCGGACGCTCTTCGCCGAGAAATCATCGGAGACGTTGTTACTTTCGTGCGTAACAGAAATATCAACTACACCAATATCTGTACCTTCAAATGTCGTTTCTGTGCGTTCTCCAAGGGACCTCTCTCATTAAACCTCCGAGGCAAGCCATACATGCTCGGCGTCGAGGAGATTCAGCGCCGTGTAATTGAAGGAGTTGAGTGTGGTGCAACTGAGGTTTGTTTACAGGGCGGGATTCATCCGGATTTTGATGGTGACTACTACTTAGATTTAGCGCGTGCAGTTAAGGAAGTCGCACCTTCTATCCACATCCATGGATTTACTGCATTAGAAGTGACCGAAGGAGCCAAACGCCTCGGAATGCCCTTGAAGGATTATTTGATCCTGGCGAAAGAAGCAGGGCTAGCAACACTCCCAGGGACCGCAGCAGAGGTTCTCGATGATGAAGTGCGAGCAATTATCTGCTCAGACAAGGTGAATACCGAGGAGTGGCTCGAGGCGCACCGAATCGCGCACTCCGTCGGCCTTCGCTCGAATGTCACAATTTTGTTTGGCACAGTTGAGAACCCGCGACACGTCGCGAATCACATGCTCAGGACCCGGGCTCTACAGGATGAGACTGGCGGCTTCACAGAGTTCGTTCCTCTCCCGTTTGTGCATATGGCGAGCCCGATTCATCTTCAAGGCAAGTCGAGGCTTGGTCCGACATTCCGTGAGGTTCTGTTAATGCATGCCGTTGGACGGATCGCATATCGGGGCTCGATTGACAACATTCAGGTTTCTTGGGTCAAATGCGGCACAGTCGGTGCTTCTCAGATTCTTCAAGCCGGCGCAAACGATCTCGGAGGTACCCTTATGGATGAGAGCATCTCTCGTGCAGCGGGAGCAGCCCACGGTCAAGAGGTTGACGAGTTCGAACTACGTAATATCGTCGAAGGAATCGGACGACCTTTGGAGCAGCGCACAACCCTTTATGGGCGCGTTACAACTGTTGGGCGTCGACTGAGACCCGTAGATGACGATGGGCTCTTAGCGTCCCACGCTGACCATACGACACCGTCCGAGAATGCAACCGCACTGATGCCTGAGAATGGCACTCAGGGCGTGCCCGTACAACTCAGTAGCCGTTCACTCACTGGAGACCGTAAATAATGACATCGGAGACGACACCCCTAACCAAGCGAGATGCAACCATCGAGTTCGATGTACTAGCGATCGGCAATGCATTGGTAGATGTGCTCGCTCAGGAGCCGGATTCCTTCCTCGCTGATCATTCTCTAGTTAAAGGCTCAATGACGCTTATTGATGCTCTTCATGCGGAGGCTCTATACGACGCTATGGCTCCTGGTGTCGAGGTTTCGGGCGGTTCTGCAGCCAATACCACGGTAGGAATCTCGTCCTTCGGCGGACGCAGCGCGTTCATAGGCAGGGTCAAAGATGATCAGTTAGGTGCCGTGTTCGCGCACGATATTCGCGCTGCTGGCGTGCACTACTCAACCCCGGCGACCAAAGCTGGTCCCCCTTCAGGGCGCTGCCTCATTTTGGTCACTCCAGATGCTCAACGCACGATGGGTACATTTCTAGGTTCATCGAGTTTCTTAACGCCTGATGATGTGGATGCGTCGCTGGTTCAGCGCTCTGCAGTTACATATCTTGAGGGGTACCTCTGGGATGAGCCAGATGCCAAAGCAGCCTTTATTTATGCTGCGAACTTGGCTCACGAAGCGGGGCGACGAGTAGCACTTTCTCTCTCGGACGCCTTTGTTGTGGACCGTCACCGTGAGGAATTTCTCGATCTCGTTGAGGGACATATTGATCTTCTCTTCGCGAACGAAGTCGAGATTTGCTCGCTATATGAGACTGATGATTTTGACGTCGCACTGCAGCGAGTCAGTGGCCACTGCGAGGTTGCCGCACTCACTCGCGGAGCGAAGGGCGCAGTCATCGTAAGCAGCGATGCCGTGCATATTATTGATGCAGCAAAGGCCTCCCGTGTGGAGGACACAACAGGAGCAGGTGACCTATTCGCTGCGGGATTCCTCTACGGCTTCACCCACGGTTATGAGCTCGCGGTCTGTGGGCATCTTGGGGCGCTGGCGGCGTTAGAGGTAATCGGGCACATGGGTGCTCGCCCGATGGTGAGCCTCGCCGAATTGGCTGCGCCGCTTCTTTAAATAGCGTCTGCGGTGCGCATAGGACTAGTTAAGAATTGACTAGTCGAGATCATCTCCGAGATCGTCTAAGGCTCTTATTGCTTTCTCTATCGCCCTTCGCGCCTGCAGAACTCGCTTCTCGTCTCTCGCTGCATTCGAGTCGCCTTTAGCAGCGACTCTCAATTTGTCGTATGCAAGATCACGCAGATCTTCTTCAATCACTCTTAACTTCTCGACAATCAACTCTGTATCCATTTCACTCTCCTAAATATATGACTCATAACGGGCTGATAACGGGCTAATAGTGATGGTAATGATGTAGTGCGCACTACGCTCGCACCATATGCCAGAACTCCAACTCCCAGAACT
>WLHA01000206.1 GCA_009702955.1 Actinomycetota bacterium | reverse complement strand
CGATCACAGTGAAGGATGGAACCGGAGCCGCTGTTGCTGGCGCATCGGTTGTTGGAAGTTGGTACAAGGGAACGACCCTGCTCTCCTCGAAGACCCAGAAGACAGCTACTACCGGTATTGCAACCTCTAGTTCTGGTGCGATCGCTGCGGTTACTGGAAACACTCTCAAGTTCTGTGTAACAGCAATAACGCTCACCGGTGCAACTTGGAATCCGGCGATCTATGCACCAACAACCAAAACCGACTGCATGCTTTGGACAGTCCCTTAAATAGAGCTGTCCCTTAAATAGAGCAGTCCCTTAAGTCGAGCACGCTCTCAAGTGGCAGGTAGCTCAAAGACACGCTCGAGCTAGAGCATAAGAAGGGGCGCCACCTTCCGGTGACGCCCCTATCTAATTCGGTTTGCTAACTGAGAACTAAAGCGTTGTTAAGCCTTAGCGCCTTTGGCTCTCGAGAATGCTGCAACTCCGGTTACAAGTGCAAGTCCGGCAACGACTACAGCAATGATGCCAAGAGCGTTGGAGTCACTATCTGAAGTGCTGCTTGCTGCTTCCTTGGTCTCGCCCCCGTGGGCGTCTCCTGTGCTGGCAGTGAGCTCGAGTGTCGGTGCTGGCTTCTCGGGCTCTTCTCCGCTGGCAGGTGTGGGCTCAATCCAACGCACGACTTCGCCGTTCTCGTAGGTCTGAATCGCTTTAAACTCAAGCATGTCAGTGTCAGTAGGCAGAGGGCCTGCGGAGATTAGAAATTGTTGAAACTGCCCTGGCCCAATTTTTCCTCCGGTCCAAGTAATTGACGACACGACCTCAGATATCTCGCCGCCCTCTGCTTCGAGAGGAGTGGTGAGGGTTGTCTTCTCTACCGAGACGGTCCATCCGGGTACAGGCTGAACACTCACATAAGCGATTGGGTGATCTGCAGGGAACACGACCTGTACCTGCGAGGTTGAGGCTTCGCGCTCGTTAGGAACCTGAACAGCGAATGTAGCGAACCCACCTTGCTCTGCCGTCGCGGGCTTGATTGTGACATGTGCCCATGCTGGGGCTGCCGAGATAATCGAGACAGCAGCGATTGCTGTAACGGAGATGAAGCGGGAAATCTGATGACGCACAGAGGATCCTCTCGTGGAGTTATGGGAATGAATCGGCTTAAGCCGTTCGTCATGTCTGTCGTGCGGACCGCCCCAGAAGTTCCGAGCCGCCCAACTTTCTCCAGAATTGACTATCTACTTAGAGAGGAGCCCAGTTACAAGTCTGGTGACGGATGAATCAGCGTAATTTGGGGGCCATCTGGGTCGATGTTGGAGGCAAAGGGGTCAGCGCCAGCGCTGGTTGCCTTCGGAGACCTGGCCCAGAGAGGGCGAGAGGCGAGGAGCCATACGAGGACCATTCCTAGAATCTCGAGCCCATGTTGGACCTCTTTCAACGCCAAGGCCTCTCCACGACGGACATCAGCAACGGCACCACCGAGCATTGCCAAAGCGAGTGCCACGGTCATTGGGACAAAGGCCCTCGCTTTTGCTGGTCTAAGGGCAACCACGAGTAGGCCCACCGCATAGGCGCATACAAAGGCCCCAAGGTGGCGTGTTATGTGTGCATGGTGGTGTTGGTCGCCAGGGCTATGACCGAGAAAGAGGTCTGGAATCGCGATAAATAGTTCGGCTACTGCAACCGCTGCAAGCGCAATCCGAAGTATTGCCCTAATCGAGTCTCGGTCTCTGCGTGCTGCCTCGGCGGTTACGCGTGTTGCGAGATTGGGAACGCTCTCCATATTTCTCCAGTCGTGCGTCATCGTATGGAAGTTCCAGCAAAAATGTCTATTGATTACACACTAGGGTTTGGGGCTTATGCATCTGGACCCACTTGGTGAGCTCGTGGACGCCGCTAGACATGGTGACGGTCCAGCAATCAACGCGTTGGTTCGCGAAACTCAAACCGATGTCCTGCGCTTATGCGCCCACCTCGGATCACAGGGCGATGCAGAGGATCTTGCTCAGGATGCATACCTTCGAGCCTTCGGTTCGCTCCATAGATTTCGCGGAGATTCGCAGTTTCGGTCTTGGCTCCTAGCAATCGCTCGGAATGTTTGCGCAGATTATGTAAGAACTCGAGTGCGCCATAGACGCATTGATGCCTTGCGGGTTCCAGTCCCAGAGTCGGCGGTCTCTCTCGCGGGAGAGGTGGAGTGGAGCAACCTCCTCGATCAACTCGACGACGATCAGCGGATTGCGTTTGTGCTTACGGCGCTGATGGGTATGGAGTATTCGCAGGCGGCTGAGATATGTAACTGCCCAGTTGGGACTATTAGGTCGCGGGTTTCTCGTGCTCGTGCGCACCTTTTGGTGCTGCATAGAGATGCAGAGAGCGCTTAGCCGCCCTCTGCTGCGCGAATTGCGCGTGCGGTTTCTTCGGAGGTATCCGCCTCTGCTACCTCGACCCCGTCGGGGATCTCAAGGTGTAATTCGGTAGCGCCGTCGAGGCGTAGTCGGCCGCCGAGCATTGAGATGCCGGTTACATGGCCGCCAATGCTTCGATCCTTCGAGAGGAAATGAAGGTGGTATCCAGCTACCTCGATGCCCTGAGCCTCTGGTGGAAAACGAAAGCCGAGGAGCGTTCCCTCGATGCTCGTGCCGGGCTCTGCAATTACCTGCCACTCGCTTTGGTGGTTAACGACTTCGCTTAGAGGTGGATACGGCTCGCTCTGCCCCGGCACGCTGCGCAGATCGATCTCGCTGAATACCCCATCAACGCGCACCGCAAGTATGGGTGCTGGGCCTAGGTCCTGCGCATGCTCGGATGCGATTCGATCAATCTCGGAGATCAGGGAGGGGAGTGACCCAAACGCGCCTATTAGTTCATCGACGTGTGGAGCAAACCTGCATACAACTGCGAATGGTGTACGCATAGAGCCTGCAGGCATGCGAACAACTCCATCGGAGGTCACTTGAAAGCAGACTCCATCGAGGATGATCAACTCGCCGTCGAGTCCCTGAACAGTCCCAAGGCCGAAGTCTCCATGTATGCGAAGCTCATCAAGCGTCAGGTCGCCAGCGAAGGAGCCCTTCAGGAGTGCGTCGATAGAGGAGGTCTGGAACGCTGCATGAGCGTGGGAGGCGGCTGCTAAGTCGGGGCTAGAGCCCGAGCTGGCAACAAAATCATCATGCGTATGTCTCGTAACATGCATCCGTGCCGCATGCGCCAAGTGGGCATCGATTACGTGATGGGTGTGGCCGCGATGATCTGACATTCCAGAGCAATTTAGCCGTTCTTTTTTCTTTATTACTTAGCGTGCAGGGTTAAAAGATGCACAGCACCGCGGTCGGCCATAAACTCAAAAATCTTGCGCAATCTCCGTGACATCTCTATCCCACCCTTGCTTGCCGCCCTTGCCCAGGCGACAGGGGATCGATCGCTCCTTCGGGCCGATCTGGCCCCGGATCCGGCCCGCAAGCTCGAGCCACATGGTGGGCTCAATAGCCATCAGCAGGATGAGGCCGTTGCCTTGGCCGAGGCTGCAATTGCTTATCTAAACGCTGGGGGAGCTCCTCTCGTGGAGGTGGACGAGGCATTCCTCCGCGAGACCATGGAGTTCTGCCTCGGAACCGAGATTGAAGACCAAACCTTTCGAATGCTTCGGGAGGAACTGGCACTCCCGGGCGAGGATATGCGCGCACCCGATTGGAGTGTAGAGAGCCTCGCCCCGGGGCGGAGTCTCCGTGCATTGATCATTGGTGCAGGAATGTCCGGGATTCTCTCTGCGCACAGATTGATGCAGGCCGGCATCGAGGTGCAGCTCATTGAGAAGGGGAAGGGAATCGGTGGGACTTGGCGTGAGAATCGTTACCCGGGTTGCCGCGTTGATGTACCGAACCATCTCTACTCGTACTCGTTCGCTGCTCGTGCCGACTGGCGCCAACAATTTAGTGCGCAGCCAGTTCTTCTAAAATACTTTGAGGATGTTGCAGAGGACCTTGCTGTTACAGAGCGCGTCTCTTTTGGGGTCGAGGTAATAGACGCGACATGGGACGAAGCCCAAACTT
>WLHA01000205.1 GCA_009702955.1 Actinomycetota bacterium | reverse complement strand
GGGGAGTTATTCTGCCCAATGGTTGCTTGGGTCAACTGAATTTCAATATGGAGGGCAAGTTGAGAGCAGCTGTGACAATCTCCGGGCTAGGTCGCCTCTTTAACGGCGACCTCAGCGGCGTCTTAGAGGCAGCGCGTATCGCCGACGAATCCGGCATTCACCAAATAGTGCTCCCAGATCATCTCGCGATCGGCCCGAGACTCGATAGGTATCCGTTTGCTGAGAAGTTTCCGTATCCGCCAGAGGAACCTTGGCTCGAACCGATAACGACCCTCGCTGCCATAGCTGCGGTAACTACGCGGGTGAGGCTTGCGACGGGTGTTTTGATCTCTCCGGTTCGCCCTGCACTGTTAACCGCTAAATCAGTAGCGACACTTGACGTGCTCTCCAACGGACGTGTGGACCTCGGGGTTGGAAGCGGATGGCAGCGCGAAGAATTTGTAGATGCAGGCCTTGGCTTCGTCGGGCGCACCTCTCGCATGGTGGATTCAGTGCGAGCGTGTCGTGCGTTGTGGGAGCAGGCACCCCCAGTTTCGTTCGCTAGCGAGAGCGTGACATTTACCGACCTGTGGTGTGAGCCGCGACCTGTGCAGAGCCGAATTCCTATTGGTTTCGGGGGGCCAGCAAACGCCCTTACTGCGGAGCGCATTGCTGAGCTCGGTGATGGTTGGCTTCCTATCGGGGTCATGCCTGATGACGAAATTGCTAAGGGGCTCTCTGAAATTCGCGCTGCTTATGCAGAGAAGGGGAGGGACTCCTCAACGATTCAGGTTCGAGTTGGCCTACCCGGAATCACCGATGCGAAGGGAAGGGTCGACTTCTCCGAGATGAAGCGACGAGCAGGAGTGCTTGAGGAATTAGGAGTAACAACAATCTCTGTTGCGTTAGGGCGCTTCCTCGCAGGGCCAGAGGACATCGCACCATTCATTGAAGGCCTTGGAGCAGCGTTCTCTTAATCGCTAAGCGCTACTCCGAGGAGAAGAAGACGTTCTTTACCTCTGTGTAGTGGTTGAGCGCCTGCATGCCAAGTTCGCGTCCGAGGCCGCTCTGCTTGTAGCCGCCGAATGGGGTCTCAGTGCGGACACTCTTATTCGTGTTTACGCTGAGTACGCCTGTTCGTATGCCTCTGGCTACTCGCATCGATCGACCCAGGTTCTCTGTCCAGATCGAACCCGATAATCCATATGGACTGTCGTTAGCTATCTCGATTGCATCCGCTTCATCTTTGAACGGAATCAAGCAGGCGAGAGGCCCGAATACCTCTTCTTGAGCGACGGTCATGCTGTTATCGACATTAGCGAGAACAATGGGGTTCAGGTAGAAGCCATTTGCGTCCGGAGTGCTTGAGTCGCTGCGCACCGAGAGTTGCTCAGCGCCGGCCGCGAGACCTCTCTCTAGATACTCGAGGGTAATTGCTCGCTGGCGCTCCGATGTGAGCGGCCCCATCTCTGTGGAGATGTCAAGAGGATCGCCCACCTTGATTGAGCTCGTCGCCTCCGCAAACCGGTTCACATAGTCGTCATAAATATTGGACTCAATCAGGATTCGACTCCGAGCGCAGCAGTCTTGCCCTGCATTCCCGAAGACTGCCATGAGGGTTTCATCAGCACTTCGTCGCCAGTCGCTATCTGCAAAGACGATGCTTGCACTCTTGCCACCTAATTCCAGCGAGACGCGTGAAATGTTTGGGGCGCTTCGTTGAAGGATGTGGACTCCAGTGGCTGTCTCTCCTGTAAAGGAAATCTTGGAGACGCGAGGATCCCCCACGAGAGCGTCTCCGAGGCTTCGGCCTGGTCCTGGAATTACCGAGACGGCCTCCGCCGGAACTCCGGCATCAACGAGAACCTCTCCGAGAAGCAATGCAGTGAGAGGGGTCAGCGATGCAGGCTTAATAATGACTGGGTTCCCGGCTGCAAGTGCCGGCGCAACTTTCCAAGAAGTAATTAGTAGAGGAAAATTCCATGGAACGATTAAGGCACAGACCCCGATTGGTTCGCGCAGCACAACATTTAGCCCAGGTTCGGTAACCGGTATTACCTCTCCAAGGTGTTTGTTGGCCGCCCCTGCGAAATACTCAAATGTGCTTGCAGCTGCCTCTACCTCCCAGCGCGCATCACCGATTGGCTTTCCTGTGTTGTTTGACTCGAGCAGTGCGAACTCCTCAGCCCTTGCCCTAATCCCAGATGCGACGGCATATAGAACCCGTCCGCGTGCAGTGGCAGAGGTCCGCGGCCATGCTCCGCTAAACGCTTTGGTGGCGTAGCTCAAAGCGAGTTCGAGATCGGAGGTGCCTGCCTGCGATACCTCTGCGAGCTCTCTGCCAGTTGCGGGATTAATTACCGTGAAGGTTGCCCCATCGACGGAGGGCCTCCGCTCGCCTGCAATAAATAGATTCTCAGTCATATCGCAACCGTACCGTGATGAGGGTAGGAGAGGCGATTGAGGGGGCAGCGTAATGATTTTTACTCGGAGCGAACCCGACCGACCCTTGAGTTGTGCGATTGTTTACCGATGCAGGTTCTCAGTTCAGAAGACTCTCGGGGGCCTCGTGCTTATCGCTCCTATAGAGCTATCAAGCGAACTCGAACGAGCGCCTGGGGGAGTGCCCTTATCGCCCTAGTAATGGTTGCTTCAGGATGCGGCTCAAGCACCGCAACTGGCTCCGCACCCGAATCCTCCAGACTCGAAGTCTCATCAACCAAGACGTCTTCAACCAAGACGTCTTCAATCAAGACGTCTTCAATCAAGACGTCTTCAATCAAGACCTCTATCCCCAAAGCCTCGAAGATTTCGTGGCGCAGATGCTCTGGTGGCGAGTGCGGCTCAATGAAGGTTGGGCTACGCGCATCAGATGATCCTCTGGCAAAGGGTGCGAAGGTAATCGACCTTGCTCTCTTTCGTGCGCGCGCAACTGAGCCATCGAAGAGAATTGGTGTCCTGCTGATCAATCCTGGCGGCCCAGGGGGTTCGGGCTTCGATGCAGCACGATCGCTCGCGAATTATCTGCCCTCAGCGATTACGAGACGCTTCGACATCGTCGGTTGGGACCCTCGCGGTACCGGTAGATCAACGCACGTGAAGTGTGGGAATCGCCTTGATTATCTCTTTAATTCTGATACTGCACCTGACAGCGTCAAGGAACGGACCGAGCTCGAGAGGGTTGCGCAGCGCTTTGCCGATGCGTGTGCATCGAGGAGCGGAGACCTGCTCGACCACGTCTCTTCATTCGACACTGTGAGAGATATGGAGAGCATCAGAAGGGCGCTCGGCGAGAGCAAGATCAACTACTTGGGCTACTCCTATGGAACCTTTATCGGTGCTTTGTATGCGCGCGATTACCCGAACCATGTTCGTTCGATGGTGCTTGACGGTGCAGTGGATCCGGCGGTTGCGCCGGAGACCTCGTTGATTGAGCAGGCGCAGGGTTTAAGTAGGGCTCTTAATCTCTTCTTTGATTGGTGCGACATTCAGAAGAAGAGTGAGAAGGGTTGTGATTTCGGTGAAGGCCGTGCATCTAGGGCATTTGAATCGCTACGCCTCGCCACTGATGTGAAACCAGTCACCTATAAGAAGCGAATTTTCGGGCCGTCACAATTCGATCTTGGTGTGAGTTCGTACCTCTACTCAGGGGAGGGCGGATACGAGATGCTCGCTTCGGCGTTGGAGGACCTTGCGCATGGAGATCCGCAGACGCTTCTTGAGTCCTCGGACGCGTATGTGGGGCGCTCGAGCAACGGAACTTATGATGATTCGTGGGCAGCGTTTCTCTCGGTTTCATGCCTTGACGGACCATCCTTGGGCGATGACGCCGCTCTTGCCGGGGTCGCTAAGAGGGCTAAAGCTGCCTCTAGGGATTTTGGTGCTGCGAGCGTCGGGCTCGGTTACCCATGCGCGTACTGGCCGTCAAAGCCACTCCTCGCGGAGTCGCTACCAATAGCGGCCCCCTTAGCTCCCCCTATTGTTGTAATAGGCACTCGTGACGACCCGATTACCCCTCTTGTCTGGGCGCAGGGCCTTGCTACAGAACTGAAGTCCGGGCACCT
>WLHA01000204.1 GCA_009702955.1 Actinomycetota bacterium | reverse complement strand
TGCCTCGGGACCGAGATTGAAGACCAAACCTTTCGACTGCTTCGGGAGGAATTGGCACTCCCGGGCGAGGATATGCGCGCCCCCGATTGGAGTGTAGAGAGCCTCGCGCCGGGGCGGAGCCTCCGTGCATTGATCATTGGTGCAGGAATGTCCGGGATTCTCGCAGCGCACAGATTGATTCAGGCCGGCATCGAGGTGCAGCTCATTGAGAAGGGGAAGGGAATAGGAGGAACTTGGCGTGAGAATCGTTACCCGGGTTGCCGCGTTGATGTACCGAACCATCTGTACTCATACTCGTTCGCTGCTCGTGCCGACTGGCGCCAACAATTTAGTGCCCAACCTGTTCTTCTAAAATACTTTGAGGATGTTGCAGAGGACCTTGCTGTTACAGAGCGCGTCTCTTTTGGGGTCGAGGTAATAGACGCGACATGGGACGAAGCCCAAACTTGTTGGCACGTTCGAACGCGTAACGCCGATGGTGTTGAGCATACCCATGATGCGGAGATTGTCGTCAGCGCCGTAGGGCAATTGCATAGGCCAATGATCCCTAATTTTAAGGGTATTGAGAGCTTTGCTGGCCCCAATTTCCATACTGCAGAGTGGGACGAGAGTGTTGATCTAACCGGCAGAAAAGTCTTGGTCGTTGGTGCGGCAGCGAGTGCAGTTCAATGCGTGCCAGAGATTGCAAAGATTGCATCATCCCTCTCTGTATTCCAACGCACCCCAAATTGGTTTCTACCTGCACCGAATTATCTAGACGATATTCCTGAGGACGCTCGCTCTGCCTTTATGGAGTTGCCTTACCTGCGTGCGTGGTATCGGCTCTGGCTCTTCTGGCGCCTCTCGGATGGTTTGATGGCAGGCACAGTCCCCGGACCAGGAAACGACTTGTTTCGTGCAGTATTTACCGGTTACCTCATGGGCGAGTATGCAGGTCACTCTGATCTATACGATGCGGTTCTTCCCGAGTATCCGCCATTTGCAAAGCGCGTTGTCCTTGACGATGGTTCGTGGGCGCGTGCGCTTACCTCGGAGCATGTTGAGTTGGTCACCTCAAGTATCGAGTCAGTAGATGAAACCGGAATATTCACCTCTGATGGGCGTCACCATGAGGCCGATGTAATTATCTGGGCGACTGGTTTCGAGGCTTCGCAGTTTCTTGCGCCGATGCAGGTTTATGGTCGCGATGGCGCCGATCTACGTGCTCGATGGGGAGACGATGCTCGTGCCTACCTAGGAGTGACCGTCCCAGATTTCCCTAATTTCTTCTGCCTTTACGGCCCTAATACCAACCTCGTTGCAAACGGGAGCATCATCTTCTTCTCAGAGTGCGAGGTAAATCACGTCCTCGCTGCGCTGCGCGTGATGCTCGAGGCAGGTGCTTCCTCGATTGACTGTAAACCTGAGGTCTGCGCCGCCTACAACGTACATATTGATGCTGAGAATGATGCCCGGGTCTGGGGTCAGGCGAGCGTCTCGAGTTGGTATCGCAACGCCGAGGGAAGAGTTACGCAGAACTGGCCTGGTTCGCTAGAAGAGTTCTGGAGCCTTACGCGCCAGGCAGATCCGGCAGATTACCGACTGCGTTAGCTCCAGCGCGTCCTCGTGCGCGGACGCGCGACATGCCCCAAAGGCCTGCGCCGAGTGCCGCCGCCGCCCCAACTGCAATTCCCCAGCGTGCTCCATAGCGCTCGCATATCCATCCAAGTATTGGGCCACCAATTGGTGTGCTTCCTAAGAAGACCATTGCCTGAAGCGCAAGCACACGACCGCGCATCTCGGGGGTTGAGTTTGTCTGGAATATTGCGGTCGCTGCGGTTAGGAAAGCGATGCTGGCGAGCCCAATTAAAAAGCTCACCGGATATGCAAGCCAAATATTTGGAGTCACCGACATAACCGCCATGCCAATACCGAATGCGATTGATGAGAGAGCAACGGTGCGAAGTGCGATGTGCCTGCGTCGAGCCGCCGCCAATGCTCCTACTAGGGCACCCATGCTCATTACGGAGAAGAGCAGTGTGAATGCGACTTTGGATCCTCCAAGGTCGCGGGTCGTAAAGAGCGGGAAAACCACCTGAAAGTTGTAGGTAAGTGTGCCTACGATCGCCATCATGATGAGTGGCGTCCAAATATCTGGGACACTGCGCGCATACCTAAATCCAGCGCGGATTTGTCCGCTCTCACGTTTTGCAGGGGTTGAGCGCTGAAGCTCAGAGGTACGCATCATTGCGAATGCAGCAATCACCGCAATGTAAGAGACTCCGTCGGCAATGAATGCCCAACCGAATCCAATTGTGGCGAGTGCAAGGCCGGCGAGTGCGGGGCCAACAATGCGCGAGCCTGTCATGAGGGCGCTGTTGAGGCTCACCGCATTTGGAACGTCCTCAATCTCGACCATCTCCACTACAAATGCTCGGCGCGCAGGATGGTCAAAGGCGAGCGTGATCCCTCCAAATAAGGCTGCGGCGTAGAGGCCATAAAGCGGAGGGTGTGGCATAAAGGCGAGAGCGGCTAAGACAAATGACTGCAGCATCGCCATGCTCTGAACGGCCATTAGAAGGCGACGCTTATCGGAGCGATCAGCAATCAATCCTGCCCATGGGCCTAGTAGCAACACGGGACCGTACTGCGAAATCATCAGGACACCGAGTGCGATTCCGCTGTCTGTGATCTTGAGAACCAGGAGAGTCTGGACGACGAGGGTCATCCAGTTTCCTATTTGTGAAATCACTTGCCCGGTAAAGAACAGGCGGAAGTTGCGCGTGCGTAGGGAGCTAAATGTCTCGTCTCTAAACCTAGCTAATGCGCTCATTGAGAGGCTTCGGCGAGAGCCTCTGCTACGAGGCTCGCTATTCGGTCGCCGACTGCAGGACCAAATTTGAAGCCGTGACCGCCGAGCCCAACCCCAAGAATGAGTGACCCTGATCGCTCAATGAAGATGTCGTCAGTGGGGGTCGCCGCGTAGAGGCAGGTTGCGCTTCGAAGTGCAGTTGGAGTGATTCCAGGTAGCCAATCTCGTGCG
Source organism: Actinomycetota bacterium (assembly GCA_009702955.1). Lineage (GTDB taxonomy): Bacteria > Actinomycetota > Acidimicrobiia > IMCC26256 > IMCC26256 > IMCC26256. The sequence continues at coordinate 1,022 of WLHA01000204.1, read as the reverse complement.
TAATCCTCGAGGCGCTGAATCGTCGCAGAGTTCGGATCGAAGGAACGCTCGTCTGGGTGTGTCTCTGCGCCAGATCCATGCTCGGCAATCTTTACTAAGCCATCGGGGCTCGGGAGCCCGTAAATCTCGGGCTCAAGGTGGTGACAGAAACTCGGCCACAGCGAAGCGTCGCGTCGCTCGAAGTATGCAACAACCTCTGTAGTGACAGTGATGGGTGGCACTTCAAAGCGTTCGTCAATTACATCGCCTATTAACTCGTGGGTCCACCCGGCAGTGGTCACCACTACTGCATCCGCAGAGAGTGTGCCGCCCTGCGTCTCTACACTCCAGCCTCCGCTGCGAACCTTGGCTATTGAGAGCACGGGAGAGTCATAGTGAAAGACAGCGCCGTTGCTTTTGGCCGAGTCCGCAAATGCTTTGAGAGCTAAATCGGCGGCTATCCATCCACCTACAGGCTGGAGAAGTACATCTGAGTCGAACTTGATTCCTCCCCAACGCTGCGATGCATCACGCTCCGAGATTCTCTGAAGCTCGACTCCGTTCGACGCGCATAACTGCTCGAGGGTCGCGAGTACGTCAGCATCTCCGTAATCGAGCATGCCTACTTGGTGGAGGAGCGGAGCCCCACTCTCTTTTGAGAGGAGAGCCCATCCGCTGAGAGCCTCTAGCCCAAGCTGAATGTATGCAGGGTCGTCATAGGTGAGGCGAAATACGCGCTCCGCACCGTGTGAAGAACCGCGAACGTGAGCCTTCTCGAATCGCTCAAGCACCGTGACCCTGTGGCCATCCTTGGCGATGGATCTAGCGGCTGCGCTTCCCGCAAGCCCCGAACCGATAACGACGACATCTGCTGACACTCCCTAAGTGTCTCACGCTCTTCAGGAGAGCGCCTCAATTAAGCCAGAGCCTCGCTCAGTAACTGTCCCGATGGCCTTTGTGAGCGCTGAGGCCGTGCCGATCAAGGTGACCGACTCCTTAGCGCGAGTAATTGCGGTATAGAGCAACTCGCGCGTGAGTAGGGG
>WLHA01000203.1 GCA_009702955.1 Actinomycetota bacterium | reverse complement strand
GGGAGAGTGGAGGTAGGTCCCTGCGCTCACTGCTGGATAAGTGCGATGTTGAGATCCTTAACGAAGCAGATTGGGAGCCATTCTCTGAGCGGTTCGCTTTTAATGATCTCGACACGCCCGAGGAGCTACTCGCGTACCGAGACCGAAGGAGTCGCTCATGACATCTCGGCGAATCGTTGCACCGGCTTTGGTGACTGTCATTGAGAACGGCGAGCTACGCGAGACGCGTGATCGACTTGTTATTGAGGAGCCGCTCGAGATTCGTGCCCACGGGCCCGGTCAGGCAGGTCAAGCAGTAGCGATAACAATGCGTACCCCAGGGAACGACTTCGCGCTAGCCGTTGGGTTTCTCTCCTCTGAGGGTCTGCTCTCCGCCTCTGGGGGCCTTGAGAGCGTGGCCTACTGCACCGAGGGTAGTGAGGAGCAGCAGTACAACATCGTCACTGTTCGTACCCGTCTAGATTTCGTTCCACCGCAGCGTGAGCGAGTGTTTCTCTCATCCTCAAGTTGCGGGATCTGCGGCAAAGCTGCGCTAGAGGACGTCGTCGTCTCTGCCGAGCGTCTCGCTGAAGGTCCAACCGTCACCGCAGCTACCGTGCTTTCTCTCCCGGGAGTTCTGCGTGGCGCTCAACCCATCTTCGATGAGACCGGCGCTCTTCATGCGGCAGCACTATTTAGCGCAGACGGAGAGCTGCTTGTGAGTCGAGAAGATGTTGGTCGGCACAACGCGGTTGACAAGGTGATAGGCGAGCGGATTCTCGACACATCTATTTCGTTGCCAGCAATTCTCGCCGTCAGTGGGCGAGTAAGTTTCGAGATTATGCAGAAAGCAGCAGTAGCGGGGATACCAGTCGTGGTCGCTATATCAGCGCCGACAAGCCTTGCGGTTGAGGTTGCGCGCGAGATGGGTCAGACCCTTATTGGGTTTGTCCGCGACGAACGCGCAACGGTATATGCCGGAGCCGAGCGCATAGTTGGGGGACTCTGAGATGGCGTGGAAAGGATCCGCCAAAATACGCACCGGAAAAGGACTCAGGAGCAGTCTCTGGGTTGGCTTTGCTCCCAATGGAGTGGGGAGGCAGAAGCCAAAACATTTCAGCGACATGAGGCGGATCTTCTGGAGTCACCGACGAAATCTTCCCTATGCTTGGCGCCTGCTCTCTAAAGGGGTATGCGATGGCTGCGCTCTTGGGGTTGCAGGGTTTCATGACTGGACCATCGAGGGCGTGCACCTCTGTACAACACGTCTAGAGCTTCTTCAGCTCAACACGATGAAGGCTCTTGATCCAAAACTCCTCGAAGATGTTCCGGCTCTGCGCAAACTAGATGGCGCTGAGTTGCGAAACCTAGGGCGACTTCCTTACCCGATGCTTAGGCGCCGCGGGGAGGATGGATTCACTCGAATCAGTTGGGATGAAGCCCTCGATCTAGTTGCGGACCGCATGCGCTCGGCGCCTCCGTCGCGCTCCGCTCTTTATCTAACAGCTCGTGGAATTACGAACGAGGTCTACTACGTAGCGCAGAAATTTATGCGCTACATAGGTACGAACAACGTTGATAATGCCGCACGAGTCTGTCATGCGCCCTCAACGGTTGCGCTAAAAGCCACAATCGGACTCGGTGCTACTACCTGTTCGTATACAGACGTGATCAACAGCAATCTGATTGTGCTCTTCGGAGCGAATGTCGCGAATGCTCAGCCAGTCTTCATGAAATATCTCTACTTAGCCCGCAGGCGCGGGGCCAAGGTGCTTGTTGTAAATCCGTTTCGCGAGCCTGGGCTAGAGCACTACTGGGTTCCGAGCAATCTTGAGAGCGCTGCATTCGGCACGAAGATTGCTGATGATTTCTTCGAAGTTCATACCGGTGGAGACAGCGCATTTATAAATGGAGTTCTCAAGGTACTGCTTGCCAACGGAGGCATAGATCGCGATTTTGTACGCGAACACACTGAAGGTTTCTCGGAGCTGCTTGCCGAACTAGAGAACCAGTCCTTCGATGATTTAGTCGAGGCCTCGGGGGCAAGCCGGGCCGATATGGAGCGATTCGCTGCTTATTACTCCGATGCGGCGAGTGCAGTGCTGGTCTGGTCGATGGGTATTACTCAACACAAGCACGGTGTTGAGAATGTTGAGTCGATTGTCAATCTTGCGTTAGCTCGTGGAAATGTGGGGAGGCCTGGATCTGGGCTCATGCCTATTCGGGGCCACTCGGGTGTGCAGGGTGGGGCCGAGATGGGGGCCTATGCGACTGCGTTTCCTGGTGGTGTTCCGATCACCCCTGCATCTGCTGCTGCGCTATCGGAGACTTACGGATTTGCTGTCTCCCCAAGCGAGGGTTTGAGTGCGGAGCAGATGCTCATAGCTGCTCAGCGAGGCCAACTAGATGTCCTCTACTCGAGCGGTGGAAACTTCTTAGATGTATTACCTGACCCTGTATTGACTCTGCATGCTCTTGAGCAGGTTCCGCTTCGAGTGCATCAGGACATAATTATTACTACTCAGATGCTTGTTGAGCCGGGCGAAGAGGTACTGCTCCTGCCGGCGTGCACGCGCTATGAACAGCCTGGTGGAGGTACAGAGACCACTACAGAGCGACGCATTGTGTATGGGCCCGAGGTGCGTGGTCCGCGCATTGGAGAGGCCCGAACCGAGTGGATGATTTTTAGAGACCTCGCGCTCAGAATTGATCCTTCGCGCGCTCACCTGATGGATTTCCCGGATGCGCAGTCGGTCAGAGACGAGATAGCGCGCGTAGTTCCTCTGTATGCAGGTATTGAGAATCTCGTGAACCTCGGCGACTCAGTGCAGTGGGGCGGACCGATGCTCGCTGCAGACGGGGTCTTCCCGACTCCGAGCGGCCGCGCGAAGTTCACGCCAGTGACTCCATCGATAGTGCTGCCACCAGAGGGCAAGTTTTTACTCTCTACGCGTCGAGGTAAACAGTTCAACTCGATGATCTTTAAGGACAAAGACGCTCTAACAGGAGCCACTAGAGGCTCTGTGCTGTTGGCGGCCTCCGATATTGAGATGCTTGGCCTATCCGATGGGGATGAAGTTGAGGTGCGCTCGCGCCACGGTCGAATGGTGGGGAACCTAAGGGAGTCGGTAATGCGTGCCGGGAATACCCAGGTCTTCTTCCCCGAGGGGAATGTTCTATTCGCTGCGGGTGATGGAGCCCGTGAGTCTGGGATGCCCGTTTATACGGAAGTCGTTGAGATTCTCGCCATTTAATAGCCACTGATTACGGCGATTCGCCAAGATAACGCCTCTCCAAAACAGACTCTTCGAGTAATCAGATGCGAAGAATCGGGAGGGCATGCATATTTGCCGTTCTATCTCTGCGAGACTCTCGGGAATGGATACAAAACTTCTCATAGAGGCTTTTGACGCAGCGGGAGCTGCAGTGAATTCCTCGCTGCGCAATGTACGCGGTTCAGATCGCAGAGCGCGCACCACAAAGCCGGGGCAGTATGCGATCGATCTCATTGCCGATGAGGCTGCTCTCGGGGTGCTATCCAAACTCCCTGTCGCGATAATGAGCGAAGAATCTGGGTTGAGTGGCGATCGCTCCTCGCCAATCATTGTTGTGATCGACCCGGTCGATGGCTCGAGCAACGCTGCGCGAGATATTCCTTACTGGGCAACATCAATCTGTGCGATGGATGCCGGAGGGCTTCTCGCTGCGGTTGTTGTAAATCAAGAGACGGGTGTTCACTTTCGTGCCGTTAGGGGCGAGGGTGCGACGCGAAACGGCGAACGTATTCGGTCAAGCGATGTAGCTCGAGTTGAGGACTCCGTGATTGCTCTCTCAGGCCTTCCGGGTCTCGTTCTCCCATGGAAACAATTCCGCGTGCTCGGCTCCGCAGCACTTGCTCTCTGCGATGTTGCGTGCGGCTCAGTAGATGGGTTCTTGGATGTCGCGTCATGGCATGCGCCTTGGGATTACCTCGGCGGAGTTCTTATGTGCTCTGAGGCTGGTGCAATTACCGTTGATGCAAAGAGTAGAGCGCTAGATACTGCGGACCCAATGGCTCGGCGCCAGGTACTAGCTGCCGGCACACAGGGTTTGTTAG
>WLHA01000202.1 GCA_009702955.1 Actinomycetota bacterium | reverse complement strand
AGACCTCGGACGAGTGAGCGTCGAGTAGTTCAGTCTCGGGGATGAGGAACGCACGAGTATCGGGCTCGATGCGCGTCTCTGCTCGCGAGTCTGGACCTGAACGAGAACCAAAGTCATTGGCCTCTGCGACCTCAGGAGAAATTCCCCAGACCGAAGTCTGCGCCGGCGCATCCGCAACAGTGTTGCGCTCTGCGGAGGGGGACGTAGATGGAGTTCCTCCGAGAGGGGCATCTGCGTCTATAGAGAAAGAATCCGACCTACGACGATTCTTCGATTCATCAGAGGTCTCAGATGCATCTGATACACCTGAGCGATTGGTCTGGCGTTCGCTGGTATCGCTAGCGGTCTCAGGAACCGTCTCGACCTCGTCTACAGCATCCCTTGGGTCTGGTGTATCACCAATATGCCCACCACCAAATTTGTTGGAGACGGTGCCACTCTGCTCTTTAGAGATTCTCCGGGAGCCCTGCCAGTGGTTTACCTCGATTGCGACTGATCCCTCCGCGAACTGCAGAGCTAAGCGGGTCGCTCGATCTGTGAGAGTGGGGTCTGAGACGCCACCGCCAATGTGGAGCTGAATATGTAGGACGCTGTTTCGATCATCGAATGCAACTGAAATCACGCCAGGGAGCCTTCGAAGGTTTACCTCTAATTCGTTGATGCTCGGGTTCGGGTTCATGGCCTGGCCCCCTTAGCTGAGCGTAGGCGCTCGTCCGCTAGTGCGAATAGTGACTCTGAGGTCTCGCCCTCGGCTGGGCTCTCGGCCGCGCCGTAGGAGAATCCTGGGCAGCGATCTCCGTCGATGTTTGTCTGAGCTACGCGCTCTAGGAGCGGTCCGACATCAGAGAGTTTTGTGTCAGGCATGATCAACGCGAACTCGTCGCCACCGATGCGCGCAGCATTGTCTCCATGGCGAAGCGCGATTCTTAAACGATCTGCAATCCCAATCAATGCGGCATCTCCCGAGCGGTGCCCTTGATTGTCATTGATTGATTTTAGATAATCGAGGTCAAGAATCACGAGAGTAAATGGCCACCCATAACGCTCGCTTCGCGCTACCCCCATCTCAAGAAGTCTCTGAAAAGAGCGCCTGTCGTAGAGGCCAGTCAAAGAGTCGTGCCAAGAGTCGTGGCGCAGTAGGTCGAGCCTTAGCGCAACTGTGCAGAGACTCGTGAGCAGAGTCGGGTCTACAGATGGATCATCGAGAGGTGGGTCGGTGTAGAGACCAGGCTCAGCATCGAGCAGTGCAAGGTCGCCGCCATCAATGCGTCGACGCCCGGATCGAAATACCTGTCGCCCGAAGCCAGGCTCCTCAAGCACCATCGCTGCGTCGGAGAGGGAGAACTGTTCTACGAGTCCATCAAGTGCTTCGTAGACAACCGCGAGTCCAGATTCGTTGCTCGCTAGGTCTGCGACAAGGCGTGCCCCAAACTCGCTATTCACGTGGCGTCGCTCATTAGTTGAACCACCCATGTGTGGGGGAGTCTGTGATCCTGCGTGCGAGCGCAGCACTTCTCCCAATGGTCGCCCGAGTCCACCCTGTCGCCCCACGTTTTAACCTCAAACCCTTCAAGTTTGCTCCCACCCGAGCCGGACTCTCTAGAAATATCTATGACGAGATCTTGCTCCGCTCCGTGACTCTAACCGCCACGCAGCGTGGTAGTCACCCCCAAAATGGTTATGTAAGGGGTTGGGGTGGGGGAATGTGCGATGCTTACGAGCCCTCTAGCCCCTCAATCCCGCCTCGGCCGTGGGTTTTCTGGCCCTCCACGCTTTGATTATTGAGACCTTAACTACAGCAATTCTGGCATCCCTCGAGGCCTGTGGCCTCCCCGCGCCCGCCGGAGACCTAACCCCTGAGCCCACCGCTCGGCGTGAGCATGGCGATTTTCAGACCAACGTGGCCCTGCGTTTAGCGAAGATCGTCGGGCGCGCTCCGCGCGATGTGGCCGTTGAGATCGCTGCTGCTCTCGAGGCATCTAATACTCCGCACCTTGATCGGTGTGAGGTTGCTGGCCCAGGGTTTGTGAATATTTTCCTTCGGCCAACGTGGCTCCATGATGTGCTCACAGATGTTGTTACTTCAGAGAGTGCATATGGTCGAAGCGACGCACTCGCTAACCAGCGCATCAATCTTGAGTTTGTATCCGCTAACCCAACAGGTCCGCTACACGCTGGGGGCGGACGTTGGGTTGCTGTAGGCGATGCTCTTGCGAATGTTCTCGCCTCTCAAGGCGCAACCGTGCATCGTGAGTACTACCTAAATGATGCAGGGAATCAACTCGATACCTTTGCGCGTTCATTGCTTGCGCGTTATCGCGGCGAAGAACCTCCAGAGGATGGTTATCACGGCGAGTACCTCATCGAGATGGCGCAGCTTCTGCGTAGTGAACTCGGCGATGACGTAGACGAACTAACAGCGCGTGAGTGGGGCTACGAGCAGAATGTGAAGTCTCTGCGTGAGGACCTTGCGCGCATTGGTGTCTATTTTGATACGTGGTTTAGTGAACGACTTCTACACGAGCGCGGCAACGTAGCCGAGGTTCTCTCAACTCTGGAATCTGCCGGGCATACCTATGTCAAGGACGACGCGACTTGGCTCAATAGCGAGGCACTCGGCGACCAGCGCGATCGAGTGTTGGTAAAGCGCGATGGATCAACGACATATTTGGCCAATGACCTCGCGTACCACCTCGATAAGTCGCGCCGCGGCTGGGACTACCTGATCGATATCTGGGGTGCCGATCACCACGGTCAGGTTAAGAGCCTGCAGGCCGGCATGGAGGCTTTAGGAATAGGCACTTCAGAGGCTCCGCAGCCTGAGATCATTCTTGGACAGTTAGTGAAGCTAGAGCGCGGGGGAGAGTTGGTTCGCCTCTCCAAGCGTGCTGGCAACGTGGTGACCCTCTCAGACATTCTTGATGAGGTTGACCCAGATGTTGCACGCCTCACCTTCCTGCTCCAAGGTATCGATACTGCTCTCACATTCGACCTCGATGTAGTTACCTCGCAGTCGATGGAGAACCCAGTCTTTTATGTTCAGTACGCGCATGCGCGCGTCTGCTCGATAGGCAGGCGAGCAGATGAGCAAGGGGTTACAAGGGTTGCACTAGAAGATGCAGACCTCTCCGTGCTTCTCCATGAGCGTGAGCTCGACTTGCTGCGCGCTCTCTCTGAGTATCCAGGAGTGCTAGCAACAAGTGCAGAGCTGCGTGCCCCTCATCGAGTTGCAACGTGGGTTCGCGACTTCGCGTCGCGCGTCCATGGCTTCTATCGCGACTGTCGAGTTATCACCAATGATGCAGCCCTTACGCAAGCGCGTCTCTGGCTCGCAGAGGCGTCGCGTATCGGATTGGCCGACGCGCTAGGGATACTTGGTGTCGGTGCACCGGCAGTGATGGAGCGCCTCGATGAAGATGAAGAAGAGGGTTCGTCGGGCGAGGGACAGACTCAAGGGACTCTCGGATGACCTCAGCAGCATTCGATAAGAGCATTGCATCACCCGCGGTACTGGATGCCGATCTTGAGGCGCTTGCGGCTGAGTTCGGAACTCCGCTCTTTATCTACGACGAAGATGCAATGCGCGATCGCTGCCGAGAGTATGTAGATGCCTTTGGTGCCGAGAACGTTGCATTTGCAGGCAAATCGTTCCTCTGCACCGCGATGGTTCGTCTTGTAATGGAGGAGGGTCTACACCTCGACTGCGCTACCGGTGGCGAGATGCACGTCGCTTTGAGCGCAGGGTTTCCAGGGACGCGAATTGTGCTCCATGGCAATAACAAATCAGACGAAGAACTTCAGGCTGCCCTCAGTGCTGGAGTGGGGCGCATCGTTGCTGACTCAAACGATGAGTTAGACCGGCTCGAGAGATTAAGTGCAGCGCTTGGTGTTGTGCCGAGAGTTCTTATTCGCGTTACACCTGGTGTCGAGGCCCATACGCATGAGTTCATCGAGACCGGTACCGAAGAGTCGAAGTTTGGATTCACGGTTAGCAGCGGAGTTGCACTTGCTGCTGCTCAACGTGTTGTCGCCTCGACCTCTCTCGAGTTTGCGGGTCTTCACTGCCACATCGGGTCTCAGATATGGGT
>WLHA01000201.1 GCA_009702955.1 Actinomycetota bacterium | reverse complement strand
TCACCACGCTCAACGGCTCTGCGTATTGCAGCTTTGCTATTACCCCCGACCCAGATCGGCGGGTGCGGCTGAGCTACTGGCCTTGGCCTCATGGTTACACCGCGCGAGCGAAAATGTTCGCCCTCAAAAGCCACCTGATCTTCGGTCCACGCCTTACGCATAACGTCAATACATTCATCGAGTAATTCATTCCGCTCATCGAACTCAACACCTAGCGCCCCAAACTCGGGTCGCAGATAACCAGCGGCTACTCCAATGATGGCGCGGCCGCCTGAGAGTAGATCGAGGGAGAGAACAGATTTGGCAGCGAGGAAGGGGTTGCGATAAGCCGCAATATAGACATTTGTCTGGAGCATTAACTTCTCAGTAACGGCCGCTGCATACCCGAGAACCACCATCGGCTCAAGCGCATGATGCCCGCCACCCTCAAGCCAGCGCTGGTCAGGCGCCGGATGATCAGTCACATATACCGCGTCGAATCCGCAGTCTTGCGCAGCCCGCGCCGCCACGGCCACAGCTGGCCCATTGACGAATTCTTCAGGCAGGTCAGCTCGATCAGTGGGTAGAGCAAGTGACCAGCGCATCTCAATGAGCGTAATGTGCCAACCTTAGGAATCCCACCCTCGCGAAAGGCCAAAATGAGCATGCTCCTCCCGAAGTCCCCGCTTGCCCTCGATGATGTCGCCCTCGGTGACATCGAGTTCTGGGGACGCCCTGATGCAGAGCGCGAAGCAGTCTTCAAGATGCTGCGCGAGGAGCGCCCAATCTCGTTTCATGAGGAGCCCCTTATCGAGGGCTATGGGCAGGGCATTGGGTTCTGGGCATTGTCGAAGTACTCCGATGTGATGTATGTGAGTCGGCACGCTGATGTCTTCGTTAGTGGGCGCGGCGGAACAAACGTTGGGGACCTGCCACAGGAGATGGCGGAGTTCCTTGGATCGATCATCAACATGGACGACCCGCGCCACAAAAAACTTCGAAACCTCATCTCCTCTGGGTTCACGCCAAAGGCACTAAATGATCTACTCGAGCAGGTTCAGGTTCGCGCTCGAAACGTTGCCGAGGGTGTTGCCCACCTTGGCGAGTGTGACTTTGTATCAAAGATCGCCGCGGAGTTACCCCTACAGATTGTCTGCGACATGGTTGGAGTACCACCATCACTTGAGCAGAGCGTGTTTGAGCAGTCCAACATCATTCTTGGTGTCGGCGACCCCGAGTATGTGCAGAAAGTTGAGGACCTGATGGGTGCGCTTCTTACGCTCCACCAGATGGCTATGGAGATCGGCCAGCACCGCCTTGATAACCCAACCGACGACGTAGCAAGCATCCTGATGCATGCTGAGGTTGATGGTGAACGCCTAACCATTGGAGAGTTTGCGTCCTTCTTCATTCTCCTTGTCGTTGCCGGCAATGAGACAACCCGCACTGCAATAAGCCACGGAATGCTTGCGCTTCAGAACAACCCAGACCAACAGGCACTATGGCGCTCCGATTTCGACACGCACGCGGTTAACGCAGTTGAGGAGATCGTCCGCTGGGCGACACCCGTTGTGAACTTCCGACGCACAGTTGTGAGCGACGTGGAGCTATCTGGCCATACCTTCCACGAGGGCGAGAAGGTAGTGATGTACTTCAACTCTGCAAACCGAGACGAGGAGCAGTTTGCGGACCCATATAAATTCGACATCACTCGCTCCCCTAACCCACACTTCGGTTATGGCGGTGGAGGCCCACACTTCTGCCTTGGGGCCAACCTTGCTCGGCGTGAGATCCGCGTGATGTTTGAGGAGATCTTCCGCGTACTCCCAGACCTAGAGATCACGGGACCGCCAGAGATGCTTCAATCGGGCTTTATTCATGGCATCAAGCGCATGCCGTGCGCGTTTACACCCAGCAAGGGATGATGCAACCGTTAACAGTTACCGGTGCCCTAATTGATGGAGCACTAGGCGGAGTTCGCTGCGTCGACGGGGTAATCACTCAAATCGGGGATGGCGTATTAGCCCTGCCCGGTGACGAGCAGATCGACGCAGGCGGGCTATCTCTAATCGCGCCGCTAGTAAATGGCCACACGCATGCAGCTATGACACTCCTTCGCGGATACGGAGACGACCTCGCATTGATGGAGTGGCTCGAGACTCGGATCTGGCCTGCGGAGTCTCGCCTTACTCCCGAGAACGTCTACTGGGGCACACGGTTAGCTGCTCTTGAGATGATCCGAAGCGGGACTCTCCGTTTCTGGGATATGTATTTCGACTCATCCGAAGTAGCGCGAGCTGTATCGGACTCCGGTATGCGCGCATATGTGAGTCAACTTGTCATTAAGGCGCCTGGCACTCCTGCAACGTCACAGCCGCAGGCAGCAGAGGATGGCCTACTCGCATTAATAGACACAAGCGATTTAGTTACGCCTGCACTTGGCCCGCACTCTATTTACACATTGAGCAGGGCAGACCTCGAGCACGTCGCAGCCCTATCGGCTAAGCACAACGTGGCGATACACATGCACCTATCGGAGACGGCAAGCGAGGTCTCCAACTGCATAGATGCAAACAAACTGAGGCCGGTTCACTACCTAGATGCGCTAGGTCTTGTCAACGAACGCAGCGTATTCGCTCACTCAATTTTCTTGGACGACTCTGAGCTTGCTGTGATCTCCGAGAGAGGTGCGACCCTAGTTACCTGCCCTGCGTCGAACATGAAGCTCGCCTCTGGCGGACCTTTTCGGTACGCCGATGCACGGCGACACGGATGCAGCGTTGGCATAGGTACCGACGGCGCATCTTCAAATAACTCGCTCGACCTATTTCAGGACATCAAACTCCTCTCGCTGCTACAGAAACACTCAGATGGTGACCCCTCCGTGCTTCCTGCCCGTGAGGCGCTACTGGTTGCATCGGGTTCATTAGCACCGCAACTAGGCGCAACACCGCTGGCCGTTGGCGAGCCAGCCGACTTCTTGTTAATCGACAGCGCCTCCGTCGAACTCACCCCTGCTCCACTAGCTGAGGCGCTTATCTACTCCGCCGCTGGATCCTGCGTAGATACCGCAGTTGTTGCAGGTCGAGTATTGATGAGAGGCCGAATCATCGATGGATCCGAGGAGGTTCTCGCTAGGGCACGCGAGGCTGCGGAGACGGTACGCATCACGAATTAGTGTTAGCGCATGGCAAAAAATGACTCCGGCAAAACTGAACGCATCGAGTACGACCTCGCAGAGATATATCGAGGCATACGAACTCGCGTCACCGATCTAATTGCTAGCGCCTCTCAAGAAAGCCTCGAACGAGTTGCACCTGCTACTCCAGAGTGGAGCGCTCTAGGAGTACTAGCCCACATGGTCGGGAGTACTGCAGATGTCATAGAAGGGCGCCTCGACGGAGTCGCTTCAGACGACTGGACGCAGCAGCAGGTAGATCTGAGATCAACTGCTTCCGTCGAGCAATTATTAGAAGAATGGGAACGCTTCAGCCCTCAAGTTGAGCCCCTCATCGATTCTTTCCCTAGGCGAATGCAGGGAATGTTCATTGTCGACGCCACTACGCATGAGCAGGATCTTCGTGGCGCACTAAATGCACCCGGCGCTCGCGACGCTGATGCTGTTGTCTACTCGTTTGATCAACTCTCTTTTGGAATAGGTCGACAGCGCGGCGATGCAGGAGCACTGAAGATAATTCACGAAGCGGGCGAGCGTGTCGTAGGCGAGGGCGAAGCGACCGCAACTCTGCGCGCCACCCGCTTTGAGATAATCCGCGCTGCTGTTGGGCGCAGATCTACCACGCAGATTGCTTCGTGGAATTGGGAAGGCACCGCACTACCAGAGTCAGTAGTGATCGGAATGTTTGCACCCACTCGCTCAACAGATTTGGTCGAGTAGTTGCCACCAAACTCGATCTCCGGCTAAATGCAGCCAATCCCATCGGCGTTGCCATCAAAATTATGCGGGTCCGGGGCCAGCACTACAAAACGCTTGTAAGGAACGTCTTTGCAATCAAGATCGGGTGGCCCAGGAGGGATACATACTCCAGGGTAAGACGGAGAGCAGTTAGTGCCCGAAGGCGTGGCAGCTGCAGTGGTAGTTGTCGCTCCAGAACCAGCACCGCTGGCGGGAGTG
>WLHA01000200.1 GCA_009702955.1 Actinomycetota bacterium | reverse complement strand
TCGCCCAGCTTTCCCGCGCGCTAGCTCAGCAATATCTGGGTTCTTCTTCTGGGGAAGCATCGAAGAACCTGTGGAGTAGGCGTCGGGGAGTCGAACGAAACCAAACTCTTCACTCGCCCAGAGAACTATCTCTTCGCCGAGGCGAGAGAGATGAACCTGTAAAAGAGTGGCAGCGAAGAGCGCCTCCGCGACAAAGTCACGATCCGATACTGCATCGAGGGAGTTCTCAAAACGTTTTGAGAACCCGAGAGCACCAGCTGTGAAATCAGGGTCAATCGGCAGGCTTGAACCTGCGAGAGCACCAGCCCCGAGTGGTGATACATCTGCGCTCGCGTAGGTGCTTAACCACCTCTCTACATCTCGCCCAAGAGCCCAGACGTGAGCAAGTAAGTGGTGCGAGAGCAATACCGGCTGGGCACGTTGCAGGTGGGTATAGCCAGGCAGGTAAGCCCCGCCAGCGCTCTCGGCGCGTGACAGCAGTGCCTCTTGGAGCGCGGTTATGCGTCGAGCAACTGCTTTACTCTCGCGCTTGACCCAGAGTCGCAGATCAGTTGCAACCTGGTCATTGCGACTTCTACCGGTATGCAGCTTTGCGCCAGCATCCCCTGCAATCTCGGTAACGCGCCTCTCGACAGCAGTATGAATATCTTCATCCGTCGGTGCAAAGACGAAAACGCCACCAGCTAATTCTGACTCAACTGTATTGAGCGCAGTTTGAACAGAACTCACCTCGTCGGAGGTAAGTAACCCCACAGATCCAAGCATGGCGACATGAGCGCGCGACCCTGCGATGTCATCCAACGCAAGGCGCTGGTCATAGGAGAGGCTTACGGTAAAGGCTAGGAGTTCGTCCGAAGGCCCGTCCCCGAATCGTCCGTGCCATAACGGCTGACCAGCGGGTATTGGCGAATCTGCGTTACTCAAACGACACCACCAGGGCGCTGCCTGCGTGACCACGTCTCAGCCGAAGGCCCCCAGAGACGAACGAACCCCGCGGCATCTTCATGCCGGAAAGTATCGGTTGCTTCGAAGGTAGCGAGTCCGTAGTCGTAGAGGCCTGACGGCGAGCGACGACCATTAGGAGCGCAACGCCCCGGCTCCAAAAGAAGGCGCACCTCGCCAGTGACGTGCTGCTGCGTAGAGTCAATAAACGCATCTAGAGCCTCACGCAGAGGCGAGAACCAAAGTCCGTCGTATACAAGCTCTGCATAACGCGACTCAAGACGTGCTTTCTCGCGCATGACATCACGCTCAAGGGTGATTCCCTCGAGGTCTTGGTGGGCAACAATTAGAGCAAGAGAGCCTGGGCATTCGTATGTCTCACGGCTCTTGATTCCAACCCTGCGGTTCTCGACCATGTCGATACGACCATATCCATACGAACCGGCAATCTCCCCCATTAGCGGGACAAGGCGCTCCATGGGCATCAGTTCTCCATCAAGGCTGATCGGCATTCCGCGTTCGAATCCAATGACAACCTCACGCGGTTCGCTTGGGGCATCAGAGACATGGTTCGTGAGGTCATAAATATCTGATGGCGGAGCGGCCCAAGGGTCCTCCATCTCGCCGCACTCGATCGCGCGCCCAACGAGATTCTCATCGATTGAGTAGGGCTTCTGCTTGCTCACATTGATGGGGATTCCAAACCTCTCGGCGTACTCAATGGAGTCTTCTCGGGTAAAGCCCCAGACGCGAGTAGGTGCGAGAACTTCGAGTGAGGGGTTGAGCGTACGCACGCCGACCTCAAAACGAACCTGATCGTTACCCTTGCCTGTGCACCCGTGGGCAACTGCATCACCTTTATAGCGACGCGCTGCATCTACCAAGTGCTTAACAATTACAGGGCGAGATAGAGCGGAGACGAGCGGGTACTTACCTTCGTAGAGAGCATTGGCCTTGAGAGCAGGCCCGAAGTACTCAGAGGCAAACTCTGCCTTAGCGTCAATTACCTCGGCCTCTACTGCACCCGCTGCTTTAGCGCGCTCAAGGATCGCATCCCAATATTGGGCGTCAGCATCAGGGACCTGACCCACATCAACGGCGAGAGCGATTACCTCTGCATTCCACTCCTCTTGAATCCACTTGACGGCCACTGATGTATCAAGGCCCCCGGAGTATGCCAACACAACACGCTTTGCACTCACGATCTATCTCCTGTTTTTTAGTGAATCTTCTCGAGTATTTACAGCCCGGCTAGCTCAGAGAGCTTCGCCGCTATCACAGAACTTGGCGCTGATTCAGCGCAGATAACCATAACGGTATCGTCGCCACTTACATTTCCGATTACATCTTCTAGCCCAGAGCGATCAAGAGCGGAGCCCACAACATGCGCCGATCCGGGCGGGGTACGCAGCACCACAATATTGCCGCTGCTTGCAATCTCGACGACGAACTCTCCCATCACTCTTCGCAGGTGGTCGTCCGGAGCCACACGTTCCTGAGCAAGCTCAGGCACCGCATAAACCAAGCCGCCCTTAGTGCGCACCTTTACCGCGCCGAGGTCCTCTAGGTCACGACTTACGGTTGCCTGAGTTGCGATGATCCCCTCAGATGCCAGCAACTCGACTAACTGCAACTGGCTGCCAACGCCCTGCTCTTCAAGGAGTTTCGCTATCCGATGTTGGCGTTGAGGTTTACTTAGTGTCGACATCAATCAGCTCCGGCCTCGGTAACTACCAAGGCAAATAACGCCCTCGCAGTATGCATTCGGTTTGCTGCCTGTGCCCAGACTGCCGACCGGTCGCCGTCAATAACCGAGGCGGTCACCTCTTCACCGCGATGGGCAGGTAGGCAGTGCATAAACCAAGCATCTTTCGAGGCAGCCGACATCACTCGATCATCAACCTGCCAACCGGCGAATGCGACACGGCGCTCCTCTGCCTCAGCCTCCTCACCCATTGAAGCCCAAACATCGGTATAGACAGCGTCGACACCCTGTGCGGCCTCGATTGGGTCCTGGATCAAGGTAATAGAGCCGCCAAGATTGCGGGCGCTCTCTACGACCTCAGGATCCAACTCGTAGCCAGGGGGTGACGAGACGATTAGTTCTAGCCCAGTAAGCGCAGCAGCGAATGCAAGGGAAGCCGTGACATTGTTGCCGTCGCCAATGTATGCGAGGCGTCTCCCCTCCACGGTTCCAAATAGTTCACGAATAGTGAGCACATCCGCGAGTCCCTGGCAAGGATGAGAGCGATCTGAGAGCAAGTTAATAACAGGGACATTCGAGACTGCGCTCATCTGCTCAAGCACTGCGTGGTCAAATACGCGCGCTGCAATAATTGCGCAGTACGAACCGAGGGTGCGCGCTACATCCTCTGCAGTCTCTCGAGTTCCAATGCCTAACTCCTCGGGCCGAATATAGATCGGGTGCCCCGAGAGGGTTGCTACGGCCATCTCCGATGAGAGGCGCGTTCGGGCTGAGGGTTTCTCAAATACAAGCGCCACACCCTTTCCTTTTAGGGCCTGTGGAATCCCTGCAGGGTCGCGCTTCCACTGTGCAGCGTTATCAAGAACGCTCGCAACCTGAATAGCGGTCAGGTCATCTAGTTCTAGAACATTTAGGGTCATGCCTTACCTCCCATCTCACTCAATACCGAGCTAAGAATCGCTACGGCCTCGTCAATCTCTGTGTCGCTAACTAGGAGCGGTGGTGCCAGGCGAAGCGCTGTAGCTGTGACTGCATTAACCACTAGTCCACTTGAGAGGCAGGCAACCGCAGCCTCTTTAGCGCTGATGCCATTATCGAGCTCGCAAGCAAGCAGCAGCCCCATTCCCCGGACCTCAGTTACACCTGGGAGCGCAGCGAGCAGCATTGCTAGCCGCTTACCCTTCTCCTCAGCTCGCTTGGGGACATCCTCGGCCTCCATCACGTCGAGAACTGCAAGTGCTGCTCGCGCAGCTAGAGGCTGCCCACCAAATGTTGTGCCGTGATCACCTGGACGAAACGCGGAGGCAACCTCGTTGCGCGCCCAACAAGCACCGATGGGCATTCCGTTACCTAAAGCCTTGGCCATCGTGACGATATCGGGGCGTGCATCGGTCGAGTGCTCGAATCCGAACCACTTTCCAGTACGCCCGAGCCCAGTCTGTACCTCATCACAAATGAGGAGCACCTCTCGCTC
>WLHA01000020.1 GCA_009702955.1 Actinomycetota bacterium | reverse complement strand
CTGCTGCGAACCTCTGGGATGCATGCTCATCTAATCGATGCCCTGAAGGACGGACTCCCAACCCTCGGGACCTGCGCCGGCCTGATTCTGATGGCTTCAGAGGTATTGGATGGTCGCGAGGATCAGGAACCCCTCGGCGTTGCTGATGTGACTGTTCGCCGGAACGCTTATGGGCGCCAGCGCGATTCTTTTGAGGCCAATCTCAGCGTCAAGGGGTTACTTGGGGGTACGTTCCCGGGTGTATTCATTAGGGCGCCAGTAATCGAGCGGGTCGGACCTATGGTTGAGGTGCTCGCAGAGCATGATGGATTACCGGTATTAGCTAGGCAGGGTTCGCTCTGGTTCTCAACGTTCCATCCGGAGATCTCTGGAGATCTTCGAATTCATCAGGCATTTCTCAAGGAGGCTGAAGTATGAGTGGACACTCGAAGTGGCATTCGATCAAGCATAAAAAAGGTGCAGCCGATGCAGCGCGAGGCAAACTATTTGCGCGCCTATGTCGCGAGATTGAGGTAGCGGCTCGAACCGGTGGAGGCGACCCAGATACGAACGCGGGTCTGCGTACAAAGGTACAGAAGGCGAAAGAGGCCTCAGTACCCAAGGACAACATCGAGAATGCAATCAAGCGCGGCACCGGAGAGCTTGAGGGCGTTGTATACGAAGCTATGAACTATGAGGGGTACGCGCCCAATGGCATAGCGATCTACGTTGAGTGCCTCTCCGATAATCGGAATCGGACTGGAAGCGAGATTAAGAACATCTTTAGCCGTAATGGCGGTGCTATGGCAGAGCCTGGCGCGGTGGCATGGCAGTTTGAGCGCAAGGGTCTGATTCACATCGGTCCCGGTTCGACTGAGGACGATGTCTTGCTTGCTGCTCTCGATGCCGGTGCTGAGGATGTCACAGAGGCGGGCGATGGGTTTCAAGTTATTACGCCCCCAACAGAGCTCCACGTGGTGCGCTCTGCTCTAGAAGAGGCTGGAATCAAAGTAGAGAGCTCAGACTTAACGATGATTGCGTCTACCTCTATCGAGCTTGAGGATGAGGCAAGCGCGAGGCAGGTATTACGAGTAGTCGACGCGCTTGAGGACCACGATGATGTTCAAGGCGTCTACGCAAACTTTGATATCCCCGAGAATATTCTTGAGTTGGTGATGGGCTGATGCCTCAAATTGGAGAGATCGCTTCAGGGTTCACCCTCCCCGGGATAGACAAGGGAGCGCGCCGCGATTACACGCTAGAAGAGTTTCGAGGTCGCAAGGTAGTGCTTGCTTTTTATCCGGGAGACAACACGCCGGGATGCACGCGCCAACTCTGTTCATATCGAGATGCTTTCGCAGACCTCTCAAGTCTCGATGCTGTAGTGCTCGGTATATCAGCCCAAGACATCGACAGCCATGAAGGTTTTGCTGCAAAGAATGGGTTTGAGTTTCCATTGCTTACCGATGGTGATCAAAAAGTAGCTAAGGCATACGGAGCCAAAGGCCCACTTGGAATTAAGCGGTCACTCTTCATCCTCGATCGTGATGGGCGGGTCACCTACCGCCACGTTGCAGCGTTAGTTGGGGTCACTTATAAGGGAGCAGAGACCCTCACGGCTGAGTTATCCAAGATTGAGTGATTAGGCCACGTTTGGTGTTCTGGAGACCTGGCCAATAGTTCATGCTCCCGAGGCTCTAAAGCAGAGTTCTTCGATAAATGATCGTCGCTGTCCCCATATGGAGGCGCCGGAGAGCCTAGGATCGAACCCATGTTCGATCCGGAGGGCCCAATAATTGGTATCGACCCCGGGGTCTCTCGCTGCGGTTACGGGGTTGTAAAGCGCCACAGCGGTGGTCGGTTCGAGGCCATTGCCTATGAAGTCATTACAACCTCTCCATCTGATCCAATGCCGCAGAGGCTTCTCTCAATCGCTACCGAGCTAGACGCTTTGGTCAAGGAATTCAAGCCGTCCGGAATGGCTGTTGAGAGAGTCCTGTTCCAGAACAATGCGCGTACTGCGATGTCAGTCGGGCAGGCAAACGGCTTGGCTTTAGTTGCTGCAGCACGCCATTTAGTGCCGGTGGTCGAGTACAGCCCCAACGAGGTGAAGCTCGCGGTCTGCGGCGATGGAGCCGCTGATAAAGCGGCAGTGCAGGCGATGGTGACTCGGCTTCTTCAACTCACTGAGATACCACGGCCAGCAGACGCGGCCGATGCTTTAGCCATCGCGCTTACTCACGGATGGTCTGGTCGCGTTAGAGCACAGGCAGGGGAGACGAGCTCCGAAGCCTCTGCACTTGATAAAGCGGTACAGCGCGCTATGGAGCGAGACGCAGCTTTAAACAGAGAGAAGGGCAGTGTGATCGCATGATTGGGTCGGTTCGTGGCACGGTGCTAGAGCGCACTCCGGGCGGTGAGGTTCTCGTAGAGGTTGGGGGAGTTGGCTATCGCGTCTTGGTCCCAACTGGAACCCTTGCGCTCGCAGAGCCTGGCTCGCTTACATTCTTGGTGACGCACCTACACGTTCGAGAAGACGCAATGGTTCTCTATGGATTCGCCACGCGTGACGAACGTGACACTTTTGAGATTCTCTTAGGGACCACCGGAGTCGGCCCGAAACTTGCTTTAGCGATGCTCTCTGCTCACTCCCCGAACTCCCTTCGCAGAGCAGTTGCTGAGACCGACCTAGATGCTCTATGTCTTGTTCCTGGTGTAGGGAAGCGCACTGCGCAGCGACTGCTCGTTGATCTTGTATCGCGTTTAGAGCTCCCAGATGCAGACCTCAACCTTGTCGACGGCGTTGGTGCAGGCGACCGCATTGAGGCGCGTGCTGCACTCGCCGAACTCGGATACTCGATAGAGGAGATTCGCTCTGCATTAAGCGACATTTCGCCCGATGCTTCTGTAGAGGTTCAGCTTCGCCAAGCACTTAGGAGACTGGCGGTGCGCGCATGAGGGAGGAGTTGCTGCGCCCAGGTGCTGAGGC
Organism: Actinomycetota bacterium; assembly: GCA_009702955.1. Lineage (GTDB taxonomy): Bacteria > Actinomycetota > Acidimicrobiia > IMCC26256 > IMCC26256 > IMCC26256. The sequence continues at coordinate 8,038 of WLHA01000020.1, read as the reverse complement.
TGTAGAGGCTGCCGAGGAGACGACCCTTAGGCCGCGACGACTTGACGAGTTTGTGGGTCAAGCGCGCCTGAAAGAGCATCTACAGATTGTCCTCGACGCGGCAAAAGGGCGAGGTCAGGCCGCCGATCACATTCTCTTCGCCGGTCCTCCTGGGCTCGGTAAAACAAGCCTTGCCGGAATCATCGCAGCGGAGATGGAGGTAAATCTACGGATCACTAGTGGACCGGCGCTTGAGCGCGCAGGTGACGTAGCTGCCATCCTCACAAATCTCGAGGATGGCGAGGTGCTATTCGTTGACGAGATTCACCGATTGCCGCGCGCTGTCGAGGAGGTTCTCTACCCAGCGATGGAGGATTTTCAGCTCGATATCGTGATCGGAAAAGGCCCGAGTGCTCGCTCTATCCGACTCGACCTCCCACGCTTCACGCTCGTCGGAGCTACTACTCGAACTGGGCTCGTTACCGGCCCCCTGCGAGACCGCTTCGGTTTTGTAGGACGCCTCGATTACTACGAGACCTCAGACTTGATCGCCATAGTCGAGCGAGCTGCACGCATATTGGGGGTCCCCATTGATAGCGAGGGCGCTGTCGAGATCGCTCGAAGATCGCGCGGCACGCCTCGCATCGCCAACCGCTTATTGAAACGAGTTCGAGATTATGCAGAGGTAAGAGCGAACGGCAGCGTAGATAAAGGCGTTGCCTGTGACGCTCTAGCGCTATTCGAGGTCGACGAACTAGGCCTCGACAAAATTGACCGAGCCATCCTGCGCACGCTCTGCGTTACCTTCGCTGGGCGTGCCGTTGGGCTGAGTACCTTGGCGGCAACTATCGGTGAGGAGGCAGATACCGTTGAGGACGTATACGAACCGTTCTTACTTCAGCAGGGCCTCCTCCATCGCACCCCGCGAGGCAGGGTCGCTACCCCAGGTGGTTATGCGCACCTAGGCCTTGTCGTACCTGCCGGCGCTGACGAGGGAATCGAGTAGGTCGCGAGGCGCCTCAGGAGCCACACTGCTGGCGTTGAGAATGTCTCTGAAATCCCTAGAAGTTGAGCCAAAAGGATATGGCGAGCTACCCGAGAGAAGGGTGCGCCATTTTGGGAGATAAACCTCAGCGCGCTGTATAGAGCAGGTCTGCGCGCTAGGGTCACGGCGCCTAGAGCCTGCCAAAGTGGTGGGGGAGGCGAAGGAAAACTAAGCGTGTTGGTTTTTGGATATTTTGGATTACTCATCGTTGGCTTCTACTTCCTTCTTGTGCGCCCGCAGCGGCGCCAGGTGGCCGCGCGACGCGCGATTGTTGCCGCCATTGAGGTCGGAGACGCTGTAGTTACTGCAGGTGGCATCCACGGTGTGATTGCTTCTCTCGATACCGATTTGGTCGGGCTAGAGATTGCCCCCGGCGTGGTCATTACCATTGCCCGCGGTGCGATCAACGCTCGCCATGCCACGATGCACGTCGTGCTTCCCGGTGTAGGAGAGAACGATGAGACACAAGCGCTTAATGCGCCAACGAAGGATGAGCTAGAGAAGTGATGACCGTACGTAAGGCCGTATGGTTCTTAGTCGTCTCAATCGTGATTGTGGTCGGCTCATTCTCCGCCACTCTCTTTGCAACAGACCACCGACCCGTCCTTGGGTTGGACCTTCAGGGCGGCATCTCCGTAGTGCTCGCCCCGATCGGCAATCCAAAGCCCGATGCGATCGATAAGGCAGTCGACATCATTCGAAGCCGCGTTGACTCTCTTGGAGTTGCTGAGCCGGAGATCAGCAGGCAGGGCAGTTTAATTATCGTCGACCTCCCGGGAGTTCGCGACCGCGAGAAAGCTCAGCGCTTGGTTGGTAAGACTGCGGAGCTGCGTTTCCGAACTGTTCTCCAGAACGTTCCCCCTCTTGGTTACACGCCCTCGACCACGACGACCCCTGCCGGGGCAAGTGGAGCGAGTGGCGCAACAGGTACTAGCGGAGCAGTTACAACGACTACTGCAGCGCTGAATGAGATCCCCTCGACAACCCCAGAGGAGGATAAAGCTGGAGCAATTGTCATCCTTCCAGGGCGTAAGACGGGCAAGGGAAACCCTGTGCGATACGAGCTTGGCCCAACACTCCTCACTGGCGAGGCAGTCTCCACGGCAAATGCTGCGTTCGAGAATGGCTCATGGGGCGTAACTGTGAAGTTCACTTCGCAGGGAGGGGTTGACTTCGTAACGAAAGTCGCCGACCCGAATATCGGTAAGCAGGTCGCTATTGCTCTAGACGGAGTTGTGCAGTCTGCCCCCGTGATCAATGAAGGAATTACCGCCGGAAACCCGGTTCGTATCTCAGGCTCGTTTACTCAGGCTGAGGCCAAGGAGCTAGCACTCGTACTGCGCTTCGGTGCGCTTCCTGTCCAGCTAAAACAGGAGACAGTGGATAGCGTCTCGCCGACCCTCGGTAAAGACCAGCTACATGCAGGTTTGGTCGCCGGGATGATCGGTCTACTTCTAGTCGGTCTCTACATGTTGCTTTTCTACAGGGTTCTCGGTCTAGTCGTCTGGCTCGGACTCGGTATGACCGGCATGGCCGTCTGGACACTCGTGTCTTGGCTCGGATTTACAATCGGGCTCACACTCACGCTCGCCGGAGTAACTGGTCTTATCGTCTCCGTGGGAGTCACCGTCGACTCATATGTCGTATATTTCGAGCGCCTTAAAGATGAAGTTCGCTCTGGCAAGACAGTTAGATCATCGGTAGATCGAGGCTTCAATAAATCCTTCAGGACCATTGTTGCCGCAGACCTCGTCTCTCTAATCGGTGCGGTTGTTCTTTATCTCCTAGCAATTGGATCAGTGCGAGGATTCGCATTCTTCCTGGGGCTCTCAACTGTCCTCGACCTCATCCTCTCCTACTTCGTGATGCATCCTTTGGTCTCTCTAATGGCAAGACGAAAGAAGTTGGTGACGATGAAGGGTGTCGGCATTGGTGCCGGACTTGATTCAAGGGACTTGGTGGCCTAATGCCTCACTCGGACGGAAGACGACACACCCTCGCAGATCTGTACCATGAAAATACAGAGTTTGATTTCTTGCACCGAATCTGGAGATGGGCCTTAGTCTCTGGGCTTTTCCTTGCTATCGGTCTTGCAGCTTTTGGGATCAGAGGGGGGCTTAATTTCGGGATTGACTTCACCGGAGGGACAGCGTTCCAAGTCACCGCCCAGGGCGCTAACCCAAGTGCGTCTGGGGTGCGCGCGGTGCTCGTCGAGGCTGGCATACCCGACGCGAAGATAGTGATTGTCGGCGGAACTACCTTGAGGGTTCAGACTAAAGATCTGACTGCCTCGGAGCAGGAGAAGGTCCGCGCCGCAATTGCTGGGTATGCAGAGGTGTCTGCCACCACAGTCAGTATCTCCGATGTGAGCGCGACTTGGGGAGATCAGGTGAGCTCGAAGGCATGGAGAGCTCTGCTTATCTTCTTCGTTGTCATTGCGCTTTACCTAGCGATTCGATTTGAGTTCAAGATGTCGATTGCAGCGATCTTGGCGGTGGTCCATGACATTCTGATTACTGTCGGTATTTATGCAATTACTGGCTTCGAGGTGACACCTGCGACGGTGGTTGCCTTCCTGACCATTCTGGGTTTCTCGCTCTACGACACGGTTGTTGTGTTCGACAAGATTAAAGAGAACGAGAGCTCACTTGGATCAACGAGCGGCGAGTCATATACCGATATGGCGAACCGCTCGCTCAACCAGGTTTTGATGCGCTCGATCAACACTTCATTTGTAGCGCTACTCCCAGTTGCTTCACTGCTCGTTGTCGGGGTCTGGATCATGGGGGCTCTAAGTCTTCGCGACTTCGGTCTTGCACTCTTCGTAGGGCTTATGAGTGGGGCCTACTCCTCAATCTTCGTTGCTACTCCGATCTTGGCGTGGTGGAAAGAGCGGGAGCCTCGAAACCGCATGATCGCAGGGCGTGCGGAGCGACGCAGTGTGCGCGTTGCAGCCTCGTCCTCCGGGGACGTGAGTCTCGACTCCGTGCCTGCTGCGATAGTGGCTCCAAAGCCTCGTCGCGCCAAGGGCCAGAAGCGGCGATAAACGCCATTTCTAGATAACAGACTCCCCGCTAGCGCCAATTAATTGTTGAGTCGGTTAATGACGAGGCTGTCAGGGAGTCGCCTGCGTGCGATGATGTAGGGGCTTGAGTCCTAAAGAGCCCTCCAGAAGCGAGACCGAGGTGATGGATCGGTCTCGCCTGCCTTGGCGCAGGCATCTTGTTGACTCAGAGATCGCCCCACTTCTTCACGCTTATCGAAGTCGGCACCCTAAAGCCTCAACCGAGCTCATAGAACTTGCGTTTGAGACCGCTCGCGAGGCGCACGAGACGCAGGTGCGCCGCTCGGGCGAACCCTACATCTCGCACCCAATTGGTGTTGCCACAATTGTCGCGGAGCTTGGTCTTGATGCGGCGACGATCTCGGCAGCTCTACTGCATGACGCAGTTGAAGACACGCACGTAACACGCGAAGAGATCGAGCGCCGATTCGGTGCTGAGGTTGCAGCGATGGTCGACGGCGTAACGAAACTAGACCGCATCAAGTTTGATTCGCGAGTAGCGCAGCAGGCAGCGACGCTTCGCAAAATGCTCGTTGCAATGTCTAAAGACGTTCGAGTTCTGTTGATTAAACTTGCTGATCGTCTCCACAACATGCGCACCATTGCCTCCCTGCCTGAGGCAAAACAGTTGCGAATAGCTCGGGAGACCCTTGATATTTATGCTCCGCTCGCTCACCGCATGGGAATCGGAGATGTTAAGTGGCAGCTCGAAGATCTATCGTTCGCTGTACTGCACCCAAAACGGTATGCCGAGATCGAGCAGCTAGTCGCTACCCAGGCACCAGAGCGCGATTCCTACCTTGACTTCGTTCTCTCCGAGTTGCGCAGACGCCTAGAAGAGTTAAACATCGAGGCCGAGGTGCAGGGACGGCCTAAGCACTACTGGTCGATCTACGAGAAGATGGTGGTGAAGGGCAAGGACTTCGATGAGGTATTTGACCTTGTAGGAGTTCGTGTCGTCGTCGAGTCAGTTAAGGATTGTTACGGCGCTCTCGGTACTATCCACGCCGTTTGGCGGCCAGTTACCGGGCGCTTCAAAGATTACATAGCAATGCCGAAATTCAACCTCTACCAATCGCTTCACACCACGGTGGTGGGCCCTGAGGGGAAGCCAGTCGAGGTCCAGATTCGGACCCGCGAGATGCATCGACGCGCCGAGTACGGGATCGCTGCGCACTGGTCCTACAAAGATCAACCTGGAAGCGGCTCTACAGATGACCTTGTTTGGCTTCAGCGAATAGTTGATACCCAGGAGGAGTCTGAGGACCCAGCTGAGTTCATGCAGACGCTAAAGGTTGACCTTGACCAAGATGAGGTCTTCGTATTTACACCGAAGGGAAGAGTTATCACGCTTCCAACCGGTTCAACCTGTATCGATTTTGCATATGCAATTCATACAGAGGTTGGGCATCATTGCATCGGTGCAAGGGTTAATGGTCGGTTGGTTGCAGTCGACTCGGTTCTCTCGTCTGGTGACGCGATAGAGATATTTACGAGCAAGGTCGAGACCGCTGGCCCGAGCCGAGATTGGCTTGAGTTTGCGCACTCACCGCGTGCCGTATCAAAAATTAAGCAGTGGTTCTCTCGCGAGCGACGCTCCGATGCAATAGATAACGGAAGAGACTCCCTCGTTGACGAGTTGAGGAAAGAGGGGCTGCCTGTTCAACGGTTAGCTAACTCTGATGCCTTGCTCGAGGTCGCAGAGGCAATGGGCGTTGATGGAGTCGATGCGCTCTACGTATCCATAGGCGAGGGGCATCTCTCGGCTCAAGCGGTAGCCCACCACATTCAGAAACACTTGAGTGAGGGCGAGGAGCAACTCCCTGTAACCGCGCGCAAACCTCAGCGAAGTTCACAGCGCAGGCGCACAGTAGGTGTTCATGCCGAGGGGCTCGATGATGTAATGGTGAGGCTCTCGCGATGCTGCACGCCGGTTCCAGGGGACGAGATAATGGGTTTCCTGACCCGGGGGCGCGGTGTATCTGTGCATCGAACCGACTGTGCCAACGCAAGTGGGCTCGCAACGGTTACGGAGCGCGTCATTGAGGTTGAGTGGGATCATGACGCCGTTGGAACCTACGTTGTCTCGCTAGAGATAGAGGCGCTCGATCGCTCGGGTCTGCTTAGGGATATCGCCCATACGCTCTCGGAGCATCATGTGGGGATCGTCGCGAGTAGCAGCCAGACATCACCCGACAGGGTTGCCCGCCTTAGGTTCGACTTCGAGCTTGCAGACCCGGGCCATCTCGACTCCATCGTTGCCGCTGTAAAACGGGTTAGATCCGTATATGAGGCGCAGAGAGTCCTGCCGGGTACATCAACCTCGTAAGCGGCTTTTGAGTTTCGTGGCGTTACAGGCCTATCTGAGCAAGCGCCCGCCGGTAGCATCACCTCCGTGTCGTCGGATCCAGCATTTCGCGCCCCTATTGGGGTCCATGATGTCCTTCCCCCAGAGTCGGGGAGATGGGCAGGTGTTGTTACGCGCTTTGCAAGACGCGCTGGGATCTTTGGCTTTGGGCTGATTCAAACCCCTCTCTTTGAGCACATCGAGGTATTCCATCGTGTAGGCGAGCACACCGATGTTGTCAGTAAGGAGATGTACGAATTCCGCGACAAGGGGGATCGTCACCTTGCCCTCCGACCCGAGGGGACCGCCTCGGTTGTGCGTGCTTATGTTCAGCACCGTCCGCTTCCTCCTTGGAAGGTTTGGTACTTCGCCCCAAACTTTCGCTATGAGCGCCCTCAGAAGGGCCGCTACCGTCAGCATTGGCAACTAGGTGTTGAGGTACTCGGCTTAGATGATCCAGCGATAGATATTGAGGTGATCGCTTTAGCGGCCGGTTTCTATCGCGATCTGGGCTTGCGAGATCTGCGCCTCATCATCAACTCAATGGGGGACCCTGAAGGCAGGGGAGCATACGTAGAGGCTCTGAGGTCGCACCTACTCACCAGCTCTAATGAACTTGGGCCAGAGTTTGTCGAGCGCGTCGAGGCGAACCCATTGCGAGTGCTTGATTCGCGAAACCCTGAGTGGCAGTCAGCAATTGAGAGTGCTCCGCTCATCTCGAATCACTTGTCTCCAGATGCGAGCGCCCACTTTGAGGCAGTAAAGGCCGGGCTGAACGCGCTCGGAATTGAGTTTGAGGTAGATGGACGACTGGTTCGAGGGTTCGATTACTACACACGCACCACATTTGAGTTTCAGAGCACTGCGCTCGATGCGGCACAGAATGCTGTAGGAGGTGGTGGCAGGTACGACGGTCTCGCCGAGGCTATGGGCGGGCCGCCAACTCCTGGAATCGGGTTCGGCATCGGCGTAGAGCGCCTGCTCCTCGCTCTCGATGCAGAGGAAGTTATCTCCACTTCGAAGGGCAACGCCCCAAGCGTCTTTGTTATCGACGGCCTATCTGGTACCGACGAACTGCTACTACTCACAGTCACGTCTGGTCTGCGAGAAGCTGGCATCTCCACGGAGCGTGCATACGGTGGGCGCAGCCTGAAGGCCCAGTGGAAGGCTGCTGACCGCTGCGGTGCGAGGTATGGAGTGATGATCGGCAAAGCAGAGGTAGAGCGTGATTCTGTTGTCGTAAAAGATCTAGAGACCGGCGAGCAAATTGAAGTAAGACGCGACCAATTGGTGGCGTGGATTCGTGAATCTTTTGAGGAGAACTACCAATGATGCGGACCCACTATGCAGGCTCTCTACGCGGGGGTGATGCAGGCTCAACAATCACAGTCTGTGGATGGGTCGCGGCACGCCGTGACCATGGAGGAGTTGTGTTCCTCGATCTGCGCGATGCCTCTGGAATCCTTCAGATTGTTATAGATCCAGCGACACCAGCGGGCGCAGACTCTTCAAGAATCAGGTCTGAGTTCGTGCTTCAAGTCACCGGTGTAGTGCGCCCTCGCCCGGGAGGAACTCTCAATGTTGACCTACCGACCGGCGAGGT
>WLHA01000002.1 GCA_009702955.1 Actinomycetota bacterium | reverse complement strand
GTGAACTCCCACCGCATCAAAGCTCGAAAGCCTGCGATGGTCTCTCCGTCACACGCTACCCAACTCGCAGATACTCCAAAGGCGTTCTCTTCGTGCTTCCATGAGTAGAGCTCCTCAAAACGAGGATCGGATTCTCGCCCTAACGAGGCCGCAAGCAGCGCGATTATCTGAGGGCGGTCGGCTGGCAGCGCTCTCCTAATAGTCAAGCCATCTGAGTTCACTGCAGAACCCCCCTATAGATCTCTTCAATGCGGGTGACCGCTGTTCGAATGTCGTATCGCTGCCCCGCTGCGCGCGCTCCGGCGCCAAGATGGTCCCTCAAGGCTGGGTCGGTTGCGAGCCTTGTCAGAGCCGAGGCTAGAGACTCAGAGTCGCTTGGTGGAACAAGTTGCCCCTCAACTCCATCAGTAACTGCCTCGGGGATTCCTCCAACTGAGGTGGCGCATATCGGTAGGCCGAGGGCAAGGGCCTCCATTATCGCCACCGGGAGGCCTTCATTCTTAGAGGCCATTACGAATGCATCACAGGCACCAAGCACTGCTACTGCATCGTCGCGCTGGCCGAGTAGGAGTACGCGATCGCCTAACGCCATTGAGCTATGGAGCGCTCTCATCTCCTGCTCTAAAGGACCTTGGCCAACCGCCACGATGCGGATCTGCACACCACGCTCTTTCAGGAGTCGCGCTGCATTGAGTAGATTTGGGTAGTCCTTCTGCGCTCTAAAGTTTGCAATTGTCCCCACTACGAACTCGTCTGGAGCGACTCCGAGTTCACTGCGAATAGAGGCTCTCTTCCCCATTTGCGAGCGGGCCTCTTCGAGTTGGATTCCGTGAACCAAGACCTCGGTGCGCGCTCGCCGTCTCGGGGTAAGTGTCTCATTCACAATTCGCGACACCGCAATATCTGCCGCGTCGAGGCCATAGGTCAGGCCGTTTAGTAAACGTGTCAGCCTCGAGAAGGATCCCCAAGTGTTGTGAAGCGTGTAGACGATGCGAGGGCGAAGGCGGCGTGGGAGGGTGCGGACAACGAGTCGAGCTATCCCCGCTGGATACGGCGAGTGAGCATGGAGGATGTCTACGGGGTTCTCGATTAGTTCACGCCTGAGCCGCATCCCCCAGCGGAGATCCCATTCTCTACGCACATTTAAGCAAGTGGTCGGAACCTCGAGACTCTCGAGTTCCGGCACTAGGGCATCTTTCCAAGGGAGCAGGTACGCCAGCCTTAGAGAGAATGCAGAGCGATTGTGGGCACTGGCGGCAGCCACTATTAAGCGCTCGGCTCCACCTGGGCCTAGGCCCTTCACCAGATAAAGGACTCGAATAGGGGTGAGGGTTTGGTCGCGGAGGGTTTGGTCGCGTTCGGTCATGACTCGGTCCTCACTGGCCGTAGGATTCGGGGGTGGCTGCGAAGGGAGTACGTGACATTCGATTACTCATACGCATGGGATGGTATGCGCCACTGATGCTCGCCCCGCGCGGTTCTTCGCGAGATGCCTCTGAGGCAGATGTAGAACGATGGGTCAAAATTTTAAAGCCCCCAGTTTCTAGGCGATTTTCTCGGTTGGCGCTCATCGCTGAGCGCCCGGAATTTCGTTCACTTCTTCTCTATCGGATACGTCGCGCAGGTGCGTTCAATGCAGCGATCGCAGCTGTTCTTGCTGTGATCTACCCAGGCGAGAGGACGCTCCACCTTGCTTGCTCTGAGATTGGTCCAGGGCTATTTATCCAGCACGGCTTCGCAACCATCGTGGCGGCCTCACGAGTTGGCGCTAACTGCTGGATTAATCAACAGGTAACGATTGGGTTCATTAATCCAGAGGACCGACCGGTCGTAGGTGATGGAGTATTCGTATACGCCGGAGCAAAGGTGCTTGGAGCAGTGCACCTCGGCGACGGCAGCGTCGTCGGCTCCAACGCAGTGGTGCTTGAAGATGTTCCACCGGGCTTTACCGCCGTAGGGGTTCCTGCGCGGCTGCTGCCTCCAAAGGCAGATCGTTAGCCTCAACTTTCGTCTAGTTCTCCTCTTGGTTGGCTACGCCACAGACACTCGTTACTCAGGGATCTCAGCGAGTAAACCACTTGGAAAACCCTCAAGCACTGAACGAATAGTTTGCGTCTCCTCGGCGGTTAGGCGGTCGCGCCAACGCTCTGGTTGATCTGCGCTTCGCCTCATCGTGCGAAACGGGGTCCCATCTGTATCGGAGTCAGAAATGAATGCGCTCGCACTCTCCCCCCACTCGAGCCCAACTTGTTCTGCGAGTGACGCAAAGCGCTCTAGGGAATCAACACATAGGTATTCGTGGGTGGTCTGAATCCACTCCGGATGGCGCATTGCCGATTCCCGCAGGCTCGCTGAGAGGACTCCATAGAAGAAACTCTGCAGAGCTAGGTGGGGTGCACCAATAGGAGGCCGGTCCACCCCCCATCTCTGGCTCGCGAGTAATGCAATACGGTCAAATTCACGACCCTCGCTGACGAAGCCAAGGTCTCTCCACGACGAGAGCACGTTGAATGGATTGCGCTCGATCAGAATTACGCGCGCATCGACATGCTCAAGTATCCAGTCTGTTGAGAGGCACCCTTGAACGCTTTTTACAACGACATGTCTCGCGTCGGGGGAGGGCGCAAACGGCTGCGCTAGGGACTGCACAATGCGCAGACGAAGTGGAACTCTCCCTGTTGAGCGAGCTTCTCTGCGCTCGTCGAGAGGCGTCCTATCAAAAATAAAGCGCGCAGTTCTGTCGCGTATCGTTCTAGAGGGGAGACCTCCTAAGAACGCAGAGCGCCAGAGTTGCTCATACTCCGGAGCTTGTTCTCCAGGGGATATACAAGGGTGCTCGCCGTATTTGAGCATTATTTTGAGTGCTAGGGGCTCGCGGAATCCGTCAGGTTCGTTTACATATGCCGTTCCATCGGTGGCACCAAGGGCGCGCCCTGCCCATGTAGTGCCTGAGCGCGGGACGCCTAAGAGAAGGACGCGGCTCATATCCCGCTCGGGGTTAGGCCAGGGAATCTGCTCAGTCCAAGGAGGATTTGCTCGACAGCGTTGTTGTCGAGGCGCGTTCTCCAAGACTCCGGCTGGTCAGCGGTGTGGCGTGTTGTCTGATAGCCCTCACCGCTGCGATTTGAGTCTTCAATAAAGCGCTCAACACTCTGGTTCCACCCAAGGTTGAGTGTGGATGCGAGGCTCTGAAAGCGCTCGCTCGAGTCAATGCAGAGGTACTCATGCTGAACGCGTATCCAGTTGTTCGTCTCCGCGCTCTCTCGTAGCGCTAGAGCCATCACCCCATAGGTAAATACTTGGCGCTCGAGCAGGGCTGGGTCCTCGGGAGGTCGAATCCCCCAGCGCATCTTTGCCTGGTCGGCATATGCCCTAAATTCACGCGTGCTGTGGGCGTAGGAGAGGTCTATCCAAGATGCCAAGACATTCATTGGGCTTCGCTCCACTAGAACCACAGTCGGCTTAAAACGGTCAGCGATCCACTCAGCGGTGAACTCGGCTCTCACGCTTTTTGCAACAACATTTAGGAAATCGGATCGCAACTCTCCTGGCTTGGCTAGCCGCTTCACAGCGCGCATCCTTGGTGTGAAGTCTGAGTCGAACCATGCAGAGAATCTCTCGGCACTAGAAGCCGAGGAATTTAGGTATCTCGCGACGCGGGCACCTACAGAGTGCGGCCTACCAGCTCCATCGAAGGCGCCTCGCCAGAGTCGCTCATAAGCCTCTGCGCTCTGCCCAATACTCAGGGATGGAGGGCCATTGAAACCGGAGCGCGCAGGGAGAGCGAACGCTTCCGTATCGCCGTCCGGCTCGTTGACGTAGATGGTCTGATCCGTCTGGCCCAATACGCGTCCGCACCATGTGGTCCCAGAGCGTGGTACCCCTAACAACAGAACGCGTGACATCCCTGCGAGAATACAGCCGATACAGGATGCCGAGTGCCCCAAGATTCCTGGTCGGCAGGTAGATCAAGTGTCAAGGCCGCCGAAAAATCGAAGTATTGTTTCCACCCTGCTCGGATTCAGAGCCGAAGCCCGCCATCGAGGTAGTCCATGCGAATCCTCTTCTTATCGGGGACTGCCGTGGGTGGTTCCGCAATGAGCACACGTGAGTTGGCGCAGCGTATGGCAGCGCGGGGCCATGAGGTTGATGTGCTCCTCCGGGTTGAGACAGCGCCGAGAAGATGGATGCTCCAGCATCGCCTCGTAAATCTTGCTGTGCGGCTCCCTAGGCTCCTGGCCCAGCCCGTTTGGCGTGTAGCTGGACTGGTAGGGGGAGGGCGCCAGTTGGTCAATGAGTCGCCGATACGTTTGTGGTCGACAATTCTCCCCGAGAACTCGCTTCGGAAATTCTTAAGGGATCAGCCACCCGATGTTGTCGTAGCGGCAAGCGTCGGCCGTATGGCATGGAGAAGTATTAGGAAAGAGTTGAGCGCCGCAGGGATCGCGTCGGTTCTCTACTTGAGAGAGGAGGCCGCGATAGGGCACCTTGATATCTCAAATGCACCTCCAGAACTTTTACTAACTAATGCGGCAACTCTCAGCGAGCGTGCGGCTGCGATCGGTTTTAGAGCGCACTTTGTCCCGTCAGTGGTATCACTAGACGCGATTCGTGTGGATACGAGTAGAGAGGTTGTTCTCTTTATTAACCCGGTTGAGATCTCGGGTAGGGAGGTTGCTGTCGCATTAGCAAGAGAATGCCCGGAGATGCGTTTTGCCTTCGTCGAGTCGTGGCCTCTGAAACCTGAGGAGCGCAGATGGCTTGAGGATGCTCTTAAAGGTCTAGAGAATGTTGAGTTACGCCCGCGCACGGATGACCCGAGTGAACTCTATGGAGATGCAGCAGCGTTACTCGCTCCCTACCTAACTAATGGTCGCCCTCGGGTTGTTCTAGAGGCCCAAGCCAATGGCGTGCCTGTTCTCGGTTCGAGTCTCGACGCACTTGTTGAAGCAATCGGCCCAGGCGGATTAACTGTCGATGCTGATGCGCCGATCGCCGAGTGGGCAAGCGCTCTGCGCTATCTACTTGGCCCGACAAATTACGATGGGTTCGTGTCTGCTGCGCGCACCTACTCTGAGCGCTCTGAGGTAGATCCCGAGACCATCGTTGGCGAGTTCGAGAGACTTCTGCTGGAGCTAGTCGCCACACGAAAGGGGAGCAGTTGAGCACTTCAGGATCATTCTCAGCGGATTCTCTGGTAATAAGTATCGTGATTGCGGCACGCAATGCTGCCGCTACCATCGCTGCGCAATTAGATGCAATCTGTGCACAGGAGACAGCGCTCGCATGGGAGGTTGTCGTTGTCGACGACGAATCTACCGACGGAACCCGAGCAATCGTCGACGAGTATGCGGCAAAGTGGCCCAATATCAGGATGATCTCAGGGCGAGGTCTCGGGGTATCTGCAGCGCGTAACGCTGGAATTAAAGCCTCTAGTGCCCCCGCTATCGTCACCGTAGATGCGGATGATGTCGTGGCACAAGGCTGGCTCTCCGCTATGGCGGCCGCTCTTAACGAGGCTCCGCTAGTCGCTGGGGCTTTAGAGATTTGGTCTCTGAATCCAGCGCGTGTAATCGATACGCGAGGCTCGCGTCTGACACTTGGCCCTGGGTCCTACTCGGGCATTTTTCAGTTTGCTCACTCCTGCAATCTCGGCGTTCAGCGACGCGTGCTCGACACCGTCGGGGGATTCGACGAGTCATTAACTGCAGGCGAGGACATCGAGTTCTCATACCGGTGTTGGCGCAATGGTATTCATCTCGCATACGCGGAGTCAGCGGTGGTTCATTATCGCTATAGAACAACACTGCGAGGCCTCTGGAAACAAGGTATTGCATATGGGCGTATCAGGCCATTGCTGCGAAGGCGCTTTACCGCCGATGGCATCTCTGTTCCACCAGGCAACTCCGCTCGCGCTCTTGTTGGGATAATTAAGCGGACGCCATCGCTGTTCACAGGCAAGGGGCGAGCCAACTGGGTTTTCAATACCGCCGGCGTCATCGGCGAGATTTCTAACAGAGACCGCACCTGATGCAGATAAGCGTTGTGATGCCCATTCGGAACGTTGAGTCCACGCTTGGGGAGGCTCTCGATGCGCTACTTGCACAGGAGTGGAGCGGTGATTGGGAAGTCGTTTTAGTCAATAATCGTTCAACGGACTCCACTCAGGCGATATGCGAGGCGTACGCCTTGAGAGATGAGCGGGTTCGTGTTGTTCAGGCGTCGGAGCGTGACGGCCTCGCGTATGCACGTCAGGCTGGCTTTGACGCGACTACCTCGCCTTTGGTTTTGATATGCGATGGCGATGACGTTGTTGTACCGGGTTGGTTAGCGGCGATGGCTGGTGCATTGGAGCGCGGAGAGGTTGCGACCGGACCCTGCGATGTATCGGTACTGAATCCGGAGTGGCTTGCTAATTCGCGTGGCGTATACCCGCCTGACCGACCACTTGAATGGCAGGGGATATTCCCGATTGCCTCCGGTGGAAATTTCGGAGTTCGTAGAGAGACCTTCATGCGGATTGGTGGGTTTAAGGATGATTTCATAGGAGCGGAGGACCATGAGTTTTCGCTGCGGCTCTTCGTAGCAAAAATCCCGCTCATCTTTGAACCAAACGCTCGGCTCCTTTACAGAATGCGCGGTGAACCCAAGACCTTGTGGCGACAGGGACTCACATACGGTCGCAATCGCCCCAAGTTGCGACGCGAAGTAGCGCGCAGCGGTCTTCGCCCGCCTGGAAGATTTAGTGGATGGCGCTCTTGGGTGCGGCTGCTAACGACACTTCCTCGACTGCGTAGTTCCTCGGGCCGAGCCCAATGGTGCTGGGTAGCAGGAGTGCGCCTTGGGCATCTTCAAGGCAGCATTCGCGACCGAACTGTATTTCTCTAACTGCGTACACTTCTCTAGCTGAGTTAGGACGAGATGGATATCTATTGGTACTGGCCTTACCTGAGGCAAGAGGAGTTAGCGCTCGCAGGCGGAGTGCTGCGTCAGGGAGATCAACTAGCCGTTCACTGCACCGATCGACCCCTTGACCCAATCTCAAGTTCGCTAGAGGGCTGCGAGGTTCTCCCAGCGTTGCCCGGTGTAGATGAGCGCAGTACCGAGGGGAGCATTTCCTGGGGAGTCTCGCGGGCCGCTACATACATCGGGCGCGCTCGTGCCCGTCACAGCGTGCTTAAAGAAGAGACCTTTGACGTTGCGCATGTTATTTATCTGAACCCGTTTGTCGATTGGTTAGCCCTGCGTAGGCTCGCTCAACGTGTTCCCCTTGTCTCGACGGTTCACGACGTAACTCCTCACCAGCGGAGAATGCCGAAGAGGGTTGAGCACTCAATTCTTGCGCGTCAGTACGCCAATGCGGGGACGCTTGTCGTGCATCATGATTGGGTTGCAGAGCGCTTGAGTAGTGAGTTTGAAGTAGATCCAGCGCGAATTAATTACATCCCTCTTCCGGTCTTGCCCCCGCCACTGGTTGTCGAAGATCAGGGGGTTGGCGATGAGGGGGTTGGCGATCAGGGGGTTGGCGATGGAGTTCCGGAGATCCTCTTTTTCGGGACACTAAGGCGAAACAAAGGTGTGGACGTACTGCTCGAAGCGATACGGCTTCTGCCTAAAGAGCAGGAGTTTCGATTAGTGATCGCCGGTAAAGGATTCGCAGAGGTCGAGCAACTGGTACGCGATGCAGCGTCGCGTGACAAGAGAATCGTCGCTGAGATTGGCTATGCAACTGCAGCACGGAAGGCCGCCCTATACGCGCGCTGCAGCGTCAATGTGCTTCCGTATACCTCGTTTGAGTCGCAGAGCGCTGTTCTTCAAGATGCCTATGCGAACTCGACTCCACTAATTGTCTCCGACGTAGGAGCGCTCGGCTCAACGGTGAGATCGGAGGGCACAGGCTGGGTAGTCCCGCCGAGTGATGCCAATGCGTTAGCTGAGGCGATTCTCGAGTCTCTAGGTGATGAAACTGCTGCTAAGCAGGCTGGAGCAAACATGGCCAAGGTCGCATCGCAGCGAACCCCAGCATTGGTAGGGGCAGCGTTACGACGCCTCTACGAAGAGGTTGCTGGTGCACCCCAGTGATTCTTACGGGCGACTCTGAGACGTCTCTTTACGGTTAGTAATTTCAAGACTTGTTTTGACCGTTTCTTGATGCTCACACCGTCACCCCGCGCCCCAAGCCAGGTCAATCCACCAAAGTGCCTGTAATGCGATTGCCATTCTGGCGGCATCTCTGCCCAGTGAAGCCCGCTCTTAACTACCGACGCAAAATATTTCGCTCCTACGTCGTACGCAACCTTCCCACCGAAGGCGTCAGGGTCTTCTTCGTCCTTATATGCAAAGGACTCGTTGACTACCCCGCGTAATTGCTCTAGGTCAAGCATCAGCAACCATGGAGTGGGGCGCTGCGCGAGTCTTCTGCGCGCCCCCGTCTTGGGGTGAACAAATGTCTCTGGCGGGTACTGCATCCGACCACAGACCAGCGCAGCTCCTGTGCTGGCTGCTTGCTCGAGCATGTCTTTAAGCCAATTGGGCGCACGGTACTCAACGTCTGAGTCAGAGAACACTAAGAACCGAGTCGTGCAACTATCAAGCCATTGGTCCAACCAAACTGGATGTCGGCGCCCGCCCTCTGCAACCTCGAGTGAGAGAAAACCATTCTCGGCGAATGCTCTGAGCATCTCTTGTGAACCATCCGTTGATCCGCAGTCACCAACTTTAAGGACCATTGGCGCCCCAGCAAATTCGCGGAGAGTCCTAATACACAACTCCGTTACCGCAGCAGTGTTGAGGCTCGCTACGCAAACAGTCACCGACGCGTTTGAATCTGGCTCCATTACTCAGGCTTGGGATAGAGCGGATCTGATGGATTACGGCTCTGGCGCGACTTGCCGGTAAGTACTTTGCGGAGCCCTCTAATAGGTCGCCCGAGATACTTGTTGTATGAGGATCCGAGGCGCGTTGCCGATTGCTCTGCGCGGGTGAGAGGTACTTCGTGAATCAACTCAGGGCGTGCTCGAGCGGTGACTGCCGCCTGCCAGGCTTCCGGCGGAATCTCCGGGGCGAGAAATGAGAGGTGCGAGTAGAGGTACTCCCAGTCGGTCGCGAACCTCGGGAATAAGAGGAGCGTGTGGGCGATGTCGTACTTAGCGAGCGTGAACATCAATTGATAATTGAGCAGCGCAAGACTCTCTTGCTGCTTAACGGCGTTGGTGGTGCCAAAAAGGCCCCCCATTGCGTGGAGGTTGGATCCATATTTGGTGGCTCTTACGCGACTCGCAGATGCAACTGCGAGGTCGCGCATTGGAATGATCACGTGCTCAACTGTTACGTCACCGTTAGCAAGAATCGCGTCGAGGCGTCGGCTGAGGTTTGGGCTCTTCACAATCCGAGGGGCAGTCGGCGAATCGAGTCGCGTCTCCAAGCCTGCATGGGTCGTCTCGTCAATAGGCGTCTCAGACGTGAAACCCGTATCTAGGCCGAGGTCAGTAAGGATCTGGACAAGCAGCGTGGTGCCAGACCGCCCGGTGCCGGTAATGACTATTTTGGGTTCGGGGACTGATGTCGTAGGGCTCATGTAGATGGCGACCTAGGGGGCTGGCCTATCGAAGCGTCGTCGCCCATGGAGTGTTCGTCCCTGCTCGTTCGCTCCGGATGAATGAGCAGCGAGAATAGTTTGCGGCGCGATCCGGAGAGACTCCGATGCTCGCTTCGCGCTCGCCAGAGTTCTCGGCGACTCATGCGGAGTTGTCTGCGCATTTGTATGAGCTCAAGGCTTAATGGAGACGGCTCCATAGCGGCTGGTGGCGAGAAGGATTCGTGGACTCCGCGGGTCTCCTGAAGGGCAGCGAATAGTGCCTGCTGTGATGGGGTTGCGCTTGGGTGCGAGAAATGCTCGGAAGAATGGTGGTGCCGCTGATCCGCGCGCAACTCCATATCTGTGCTTGCCGGATCCTTTAGAGGGACTCCCCATCCCGTGAGAGTGGCTGCAAGTTCGGTCATGATCTCTGACTGCTTTTGAACCAAGTCTGAGTATGCAAATACGACTGTTCGGAGTCCGGAGGCAGAGCGAAGTGCATCCGAGTTGTATCGCTCCCAAAGTGCAAAAGAGAGCCCTGCGCCAAATCCATTTCGAGTATCTAAGGACGCCCAGACTTCTTCAGGGTGCCTATAAATAATGATTGCGATCGGATCAGGGCCTAGATACTTACGCCAAAACGGGAGGGTCAAAGACGCGCGCGGATCTTTCCAGAGCAGCACCTCGGGGGATCCGTACTCTGAGATAGCGGCCAACGCGCCTGCATCAACCTCTGCGACCCGCTCTAAGGACTCCCAACCCTCGGGCATGATCCCCGGGCAGTCCCACGCTCCGTCAAACCTCTCAAGTAGAGCGTCGCACTGCGAGCGCATTGCCGCTCGTTCCCAGTATTCACCGACATCCTCTAAGGGCCCAAGCGCTCCACCGAGCAAGTTGAGCGCGCGAGTTATTGCAGATGTGCCACTCCGGTGCATACCAAGAATAACTATTGAGGTCATATTCAGATCCGTTTAAACGCCATCATTTGCTGACCGCGAGGGTGTCCCCAGTCTCCGATGTCCTCAACCTCTAATGGAAGGTTCTCGCACATACGTACAAAGTCTTGAGGGGAGTAATGATACGGATTCTCATCTGCGAAGGTCCGTACTGATACGCGTCCCTCAAGGCATGGCTGCTGAATCGGAGTGAATCGCTCCGGTCCTTCTGGGCCACGGAAGAATGTTGCATAGAACACGCCCCCAGGAGCTAGCACCTCGCTTACGTTCGATAAGCAGTGCCAGATCGAATTGATCGGTAGGTGAGTGAAGACCGATTGCGCTATTCCAGCGTCGAACTTCTCACCAAAGTCAACCTCAAAAGTAGTTGTTGCCCTAAGGCGTGCACCCTTGCTATCAAGGTTGTCCTCTTTTAGTTGGGCGATACCTCCGGCGATCATGCCTTCGTCAATGTCGACGCCGCAGTAATGGCCATCGTCTAGATGCTTGACAAAATGACGACCTGCCCTGAGAACACCACAGCCGACATCGAGGAAGTAAGACTCGGGAGTGAGACCCTGCTCAATCAAGAAGTTGAGCTGCAGGCTCCCCATCTCATCCCAGAGACCACCAACTCTGCGGCGCAGCTCAGTACTCGATCGCGGTGGCCGGATCGCGTCAGATGCGGACTGCAGGGTTCTGGCTATAGATCCACGTATCCGACGCCCGTAGGACTGCCACCGATTCATCTGTATTCCTCCTGGGGTGTTTCTCGGGTTGTGTCCCGGGTTGTTTCTCGGGGTCTTGTACGGGGTAGATCATCGCCTATTTAAAGGGGGTACTTGGACCGTTTAAAACGGATTTCTGTTAAGGCTGGTTGCGGCGAAAATGGCTCAAGGCAGCCACAAAGCGATCTAGACGCATCCTTGAGCGCTCGCTCCTGAGACGTTGTCGTCTAAAGCGCTGAACCTGCGCGGGGGTTCCAGCCCAGGCACTTGACTCTTCGTAGCCAAGCTCCACTAGGAGGTCTCCGGCAGTGTCATTGAAAGCAAGGATCTCGGCGCTGCTCCATTGAGTGCGCCAGGACCCGGCGCCACCCTTGCCGAAGAATCCAGCCGGCTCGGTGCGCTGACTTGCAGCCGCTGCGAACTCGCCCCCGATGACTATTGATGACTCACCCTGGGTCATTTTGTCTAGGGCAAACGCCTTCAGTATTCCTTCGCAGTCCTGGATGGTTGCCGCTATCCCAATATGGGCAAAGACACGCTCAAGCGTTGATGCGCCGTCGGATTGAATATCTTCATACCTAACCTCGAGGTAGTTATCGCTACCTGCAGCGGCGCTCGCACCTCTGGTGTGCTCACTCCAGACCTCACTCGCGCGAGTGACGGTCTTGGGCGCCCACCAGCCGCCCCAACTATTGCCAGAGGCGACTAGCGAACTAGCGACATCGCGTCCGTCGCGAATTAGGTGAATGATTTTTGCGTTAGGGGCGAAGAGGGAGATAGAACTCGCGCAGAGGCTGTGGGATGGGGTTTTCTCAACGACAACCTCGGATCCAGGTTTGAGTGCAGATGAGTTGGCGATTACGCGATTAACCAAATCGTTTCCGATATCAGCAAACTCGCTCGCGGTGAGCACGCTATGCAAGCCCTTGAATCTGCGTTGCTCAATTCCTGCTTGCCCCCCTCGAGTTTCACGCTCCCATGATTCCAAGAAGGGCTGAAGGAACTTGCTAAATAGATCAGTCTCTTGAGGTGTAGCGACCAATGGGTGAGCGCCCAACATTTGTTGCAGCCACGTCGTGCCGGATCTGGGAGCTCCGATAAGTAAGGCGAGTTTGGCTGTTCGTGTCATGCGGCAGCCTCTGCCTTTGAATCTCTATTCTGGCCAGCCAGTAATGCGGCAGCTCCGCGTAGCAGAAAACGTGCTCGTTGAAAAATATTTGCCCCAGGGTCTGTCACCGCGTGGAAGAGGAACCATGTTGCCATTCTCCGCTCGCCGCTTCGAAGTAGCGAGATGCCAATGTCGTAGGCATCTTGTGGGCGGCCGTGGGCTCCGAGCAACCAGAGAGTAGGTAGGTGTTGCTCTAGAACAGTGAGGTGCGCCTTCCATTGGCGCTCACGTGCTCGGCTCACGCTGTCGGAACGGATTCGGTACCAAGCCAATGGCTCCGGAATCAACTCGGCTGCCGCGCCTGCGAGCACGAAGCGCGTCCAGAGGTCGTAGTCTTCCGTCCCCCAGAGCTGTTCGTTTAGTCGCCCACCAACGAGGTCCAAGAGCCTGCGATCAAATACCGCTGAGACGAAGACGAAGTTTCTCTTTGCAATCTCCTGCAGCTGGTTAGCGCGATCAGGGAATGGGTAGCGCTGGTAGCCACCGTAGTAACGCTTGTTGGTTCGCTGATTCTCCTCGATAAGGAACGCATCGGTAGTGACAAATCCAATCTGGGGATCCGACTGAAGTACCTCGACGCATCGCTCTAAGCGACTTGGCATCCACTGGTCGTCGGCATCAAGCAGGGCGATGATTGCGCCGCGAGCAGCCGCGAAACCTGTATTGCGTGCCCCCGCTGGCCCGCGGTTTTCTTGTTCGATGACGACAACTGGGTCCCCATAGGCGCGAGCAATTTTGACAGTGGCATCTGTGGAGCCATCGTCGACAACGATTATCTCTAGAGGGCGGTATGTCTGCGCAATAATCGAGTCGATGGTCTCCGCTAAGTACTCCTGCGCGTTGAAAGCAGGAACGATGATCGAGACGAGAGGCTGGTGGGGAGACTGGTTCGGAGACTGGGCCAATCTGGGGACCTCAGTCACTTACTGTCCATTGGGCCTCAACAAAAACTGGTGAGAGTCGAACAATGGCCTTGGGGGTTGCGTCAAGGAGTCTTCCGCCCTCGACCAATAGTGGTCCAATAGGTTGCCAAGGAGTTATCTCGCGCCCGGTCTTAACCTCAAACGCTGCAAACCAAATGAAGTAGCCGCCCGCCGGTAATGGAATACCTGCGAAGTCAACTGCTACGTGGGTCTCCCCTTCAGAGACGCGGATTCCCTCCTTGCGCACAGCAAAAATTGGTGTAGCTGCGCCTTGGCTCACCCCTATAAAAAAGTTTGCGTGCTTTGCCTGCGGCGCTGTTACATCGAAGCTCACAGAGCAAGGACCAGAGGTTGTAATAGCGCCTCCGCTTCCACCAAAAGTAGTGAAGTTGGAGATTCGAATCTCGCCCTCCAATTCAATCTTGGATGCGGCCTCCTTCTCTATTGCAGTGCGGTACCCGGCTAGCACTTCATCGACGGGGCCATCGGCCTGCATCGTGCCATCGGCGAGCCAAATTGCTCTGCTTGCAGTCGCCCCGACAGCAGCTAGGTCGTGCGAGACGAGGAGGAGGGTGGTACCGGAATGTAGAACTGTGCGCATGCGGTCAAGACATTTCTGCTGGAACATCTGGTCGCCTACAGCGAGAACCTCATCGACAATGAGCACACTCGGCTCGAGAAAAGCTGCAATCGCAAAACCAAGTCGCGTCTTCATTCCGCTCGAGTAGAACTTCACTTGCCTGTTGATTGCATCCTCGAGCTCAGCGAAGGCAACGATTTCGTCGTATTTCCGCGCCAACTCTGATTTGCCGAGTCCAAGCAGTGTCCCAAACACGCTTATGTTCTCTTTGCCTGTTAATTCTGGGTGGATCCCGCTTGCGACCTCGATCAAAGCGCCGATGCGCCCCTCAACAGCGACCCTCCCTGTATGCGGGAACATAACTCCTGAGATGATTTTTAGGAGCGTTGATTTACCTGCTCCGTTTGAGCCAACAAACCCTACGGATTCTCCAGGCTCGATCTTGAAGTCGATCTCGCGCAGCACCCATCGCCACTGAGCTGCATCCTCACGCCCTGAGACGCGGCGACCCAGACGTGAAACGTGGTCGCGTAGTAGCCGCCGGCCTCTATCGCTGCGGAAACGCTTCCAGACATGATCAATAGTTACGGTGCCCTCAGGAGACATCTGCGAATCCTGTCTCTAGACGCTTAAACAAGAGAAAACCACCAACTAGATAGAGAAGCGATGATCCTGCCGCAAGGAGTGTGTAGGTCGGATTTGGTGCTTGGTTATAGAAGAGGCATGCGCGCAGCCCGTCAACGACACCTGCAATGGGGTTGATCGCCATTGTAAGTGCTCGAAATTGTGTTGGAATTTGAGAAATTGGGTAGAGAATCGGCGTAAGGAATAGCCCGAGTTGCAGTATGAGGGGCAGCCCACTGCGAAGATCTCGAACGTAGACGGTAAGTGCAGATACTGCGAGGGCAATTGCAACCGTTGCTGTAACGAGAATTAGTACAAGCACAGGGAACCAGTAGAAGGTGCTCGATGGCCACCGCCCCGCAGCGAGGAATAGAAGAGGGAGCAGAGCGGTAGACGCGATCGCGTCGACCCCTGACGAGCAGACCTGCGAGAGCGGGAACACTTCGCGAGGGGCGTAGACCTTATTAAGTAGAGGGTTTCCAACAAGGCTAGACCCAGCGCTTGATACTGAGCTCGAGAAGAATGACCAAGCGGTGAGGCCGACATATAGGAATAGAGGCCGAGGTACTCCGCCGGTACTAAAAGTGGAGTTACCGACTCTATTTAGAAGAAACGTGAACACGAGCATCTGCGCAAGCGGCGCTAGTACTGCCCAGGCGAGGCCTAAGACCTGCTGACTGTATTGCGACCGCACTTGTCGAACTACTAAGCCGCTAATGATGTGGCGTGATCTACCAAGTTCGCGCAGAGAAGTGCCGACGCGGAGTGCGCGTCGATAGCGCCACTCAGGTGGTGGAGAGTCTGGAATCTGTGGAATCGCTGAGTTCACTTATCTACGCTCTCGGCTTTCGAAGAAATGCGATCTTCTCAAATAGGTGAACTTCGTCTACCGGAGTTAAGGCGTTGGCCGCGTCCGGATAATCGCGCATTGCATATCGACGATTAACGCCATCAAGGAGTCCACGAATGAGCGAGACACTTGTTCCGTCCATTCCGGGGGGACCGCCTTCGTATCCATTGGGCCAATAGGAGGTATGCATGTCTTCAATCACGTAGTAACCGCCCGGCGCCACTGAATCGTAGAGGCCAGCGAAGGTGGCTAGGACATGGGACTGTTTGTGGCTTCCATCATCAATGATTAAATCCCATGGGCCGAGCTCTGCGAGCCTCGCCAAGAGCTCCGGATCGCTTTGATCGCCTACGAGGGTGTGGATGCGTGAGCCTTCAACATCAATTTCTTTGATATCTAGGCCGTATACCTCGGCATGCGGAAAGAAATCTCGCCACATTTGGAGTGACGCTCCCCTGTAGATGCCGATCTCTAGAACGCGACGAGCACTCGATCGAAGCCCAGTTAGATAGCGCTCATAATGATCGACGTAACCATGCGATGCGGCTCCTTTGTCGGATCCGTATACAGCGGCCAGCCATGAAAGGTTGGACCTGTTCAATCTCCCGAGCAGGTGCCGAAGCGTAAGGGTTGGGCCCAACTTCTTCTCAGCCTCAACACGAGCTTTTATGATCGCCCTATAGGTCGTGTTGCGAGCACGGCTCTCATGCCAACGCGTCATATTCTTGACTCCCGTGAATCGATACTCGCAAGTTCGGGGGTTGCTCCTAAGGGCGCCGAACCCTGCAGGTAGCCAATCAGTGCATCGGGGTCGAGCACTAATTGCTCGCGTAGCAAATGAAAGGTTTCGCGATTTCGAGTAATGACCCGCTCCTCTACGTCTCGTCGTGCAAAGCGCAGTAACGCTCGCTGAAATCCCTGGCTTCGTGGGCCAACGGTATGGACCTTCTCGATAGGAGCGCTTGCGCGATGCAGTATCGAATTATTGAAGTCCTGTCGAAATACATTGCCTCGCCCTGCGCTGCCCAGATGGAAAATAACGTCCCCGTAGATTCCAGCCATTAGGTAATGCGGGTTCCTCGTATTTGTGCGCACTAGGTAGCCCCAAGGTAATTTATTGTGCCAAAGGATGTACCCAAGGCGGATGCCAGTATCTGCAGACTGCCCGGTGCTGTGTAGGAAGGTTCTAAAACCTGGAGTCGAGTCTGAATCCGGTGAGAAGGATGGCATGAACCGCTCGAAGAAGTCTCGTCGCGCCAAGATGCACGATGGGTGCGGCAGAGCGACGTCGCCATTCTCGGATCGAAGTACTCCAGATAGCCCTGATTCTTCTGGGGCGGCATCGAGTAAAACATCAACCCAAGAATCTCGAATCGGAAACGAATCGACATCGAGTGTGCAGATATGGCTAACTCCATCTGCGAGTGCGACTGGGAGCATCGCGTCTAGGTAATAACCATGTTCGCGACTCGCCCGCAGTGCAGTCGTCGGAGGATCGAGAATCTTTACGTTTGGCCTCTCGCTGATCATCGCTCGAGCGCGTTTTGAGACACGATTAGCGACGGCGTAAATCGTGTAGGGCACTTTGGTATGCATCTCGATGCGGTCGAGGTGTAGAGCTAAAAGAGGGAGGTCCCCGTCGTCTTTGAGGAAATAGACAACGAGAATTCCAAGGTGGCTAACCGCTTCCCGAGGAGGCAGTGGAGTTGCGTTCTCTGGATCCATGTCTATGACAGCCCCCTCCCCTGATCTTTGCAAGGCCGGCCAATGCTACGGCCTGTTAGAGGACCTATTGTCCAGAATCCGATTTGGTGACCATTTAAATGGAGTCTTGCTATATCGGAATTCGGCTAAGGGTTCGTGGTCGGCGGGCAATCCCGATTCGATCGCAGAGCGATAATCGTTACATCGGGGCGAAGCAGGCCCTTGTAAGCCCTCGTTCCTAGAACACGGGTAGCGAATGCATCACCCCGGTCTATATCTGGGTCGATGACACGCAGGTTGGCGCAGAATCTAGGTACCTTGACGATGGATCCGTCCTCTAGAACCTTGACCGAACTTGCCCGGCTCTCCACAGTGCCTCTCTTGCCTCGGTGGAGATTGACCCACTCAAATCCACCATTAACCCGAAGAGGTCTCCAGCCATTCTCCTCAGCAACCTGGGCCGCAAGCCTCCAGCGCCCGCCATCGAATGATGCCGAGTCAATCGCAAAGGAGGTGCCTAGGAGCATTAGAGCAATAAGCGTAAGTGAGGTGAGAGCAATCCTTGAGCGATTAGCCCTCTGCTCGGATGCTCTTAGCAGCAGAAGGGCAATGATTGGTATCGCTGGCAATGCATAACGGTCGTAGACCTGTACTCCAGTAACCATAGCGATTGTGTATGCAACGGAGAATCCGAAAATGGTCAAACCAAGCATGCTCGTAACCGGGTCGACCTCGAGTAATCGACGGGTCCTAATTTTTCTCCAGATCTCAACTATTGACGGGACAGTCGCCATTAAGAGCAGCACTGCGAGTATTGATGAGACGAGAACACAGAGACTCCAGAGGGGCCCAGCAATTACATCAGGGCGCTTTCCGGGTAGTACTGCAATCGAGAGAGCTCCGTCCCGGATTACGTAGTTGCCGACAAACTGGGAACTCACATACCGAGTCGCCGTTATTGCTTCCCAAAGACTCGCACCGACGCCGATCGCTATCGCGAGCGATTTAGATGACGCGTACGAGCGCCTGATGATCCTGATTGGTCCGCAGTAGATCAATACAGGTGCAAGCAATAAGCCACCTAGACGAGCAAATCCTGCCCCCTTGATAAAGGTTGTTCTGAGATTTCGAGCACTCGGGAGAGTTGGAGCGATTGACTTGGCATCGGGGACCTGAGACCACCATATGAAGAACACCACAATGGCAAGAAACGAAATGGCACATGCAATCACTAAAGCAATAGTGGCGTGTTTACGCTTTGCTCTAGTTGTTGTTAAGAACCCTGCAAGCAATATGGCGATCAATGGAACTATCGCATACTGGCGAATGAGCACGCTGTAGGTGGCCAACGCAATCGCTAGCAGAAGTAACGAGATGGAGATGGGTCTGCGCTGAAGCGCGACAGTTGCTATGAGCAGCGCAGCGAGAGAGAAAGTGAATGATGGGACATCGGTCATATAGGTGGTCGAGAGCACCATCCATAACGGGCTCACTGCAATTGTCAGGGCAGCGAGAGCGGCGAGGCCCCACGAGAGCCCGAGTCTCCTGCCGAGCCACAGCACGCATAGCAATCCAATCGATCCAAGGATTGCCGTCTGCGTCTGCACGAGTGTGATTGCGTGGCCCCAAATTGCCGCGATCGGGGCCGCAATCCACAGTTGCCCGAGGAGCGACATCGAGACCCAGTTGTTGAACTCCATGCGCCCGGTATCAACCCAGCGAAAGAGGGTTACTAGGTAGGACCAATCATCGCCTCGTGCCGCCCCAAGGGCGCCCTGCGAACGCGCAATCCATAACGGGATCACCAAACCCACCACCAAGAGCCCAAGCGAGACTGCCGCTCCAGGAGCGCTTCGTCGCAGGATGCTCGGCTGTGATGGAGCGCTCAAAGAAGTCTCCTACTCGTTGCTCGAGAGTTCAACTGACTCCATCCTGGATCGAACCAATCGTTAGTCGCAGCCCGCGTAATCTCGCGGGAGTACCCGAGACGATACCCGCGCAGAAATATAGGCAAGGACCGTTCTGCTGCTTTTCGGGCATAGGCTCTCTGCGAGCAGAGCAAACTTGTCTGCCAAAATTCTTATGCCTTCAACTCAGCCTCCGGGCCAGCCATTTACCTTCATCATTGGGTGCCCTCGCTCCGGCACCACGTTGCTGCGCGCGATGCTCGGTTCGCATAGCGAGATATCGGTTCCTCCGGAGTCGTACTTTATTTTGCCTGCGCTGCGAACTACCCCGGTAAATGGAGAGTTTGGTTCGAGCGACCGCCGTGCGATCCTCGATGAAGTTCTCGCGCAGAAGTCCTTTAAGAAGTGGCGACTTAACGCAGATGATCTGCTCCCAATTTTGGAGGATGATTCAATCAAGACAGCCGCAGCAACAGTCGCAGCCGTCTACGCGGTATTCGCAAGAGTGCATGGTAAGAAAATTGCGATTGATAAGACCCCGCACCACACGGAGCACGTGGGCCGCCTATCTAGCGCTTATCCCGGATCCCGATTTATTCACTTAGTTCGTGATGGGCGTGACGTGATCCCTTCTCTTGAAGCGATGCCATGGTTCCGTTTGAAATATCGAGATGCCGCGCTCTACTGGCGCGATCGCGCGCTGAGTGGAAGGGGCGCGCTGGGGATAGTGGGCTCCGCGCGATATCACGAAGTTCGTTATGAGGACCTGCTCTTCGACCCGCAGCGCGAACTCTCCCGCCTATGCGGGTTTCTAGGATTCGATTTTGAGCCCGAGATGCTTACGTACCATGAGCGCGCAGAAGATGTCATCTCTGGTATGGGGAGTATCGGGTCGCACCAAAATATCCGTAGAGCCCCGGCGCCCACAAGGGATTGGCGAACCGATTACGACACGAAAACTCTTGCTCTATTTGAGGCATTCGCGGGGGATGCGCTAGCGGTATTCGGGTACGAGCCAGGGCCGGAGCCGTCTTGGAGGCAGCGAGCCCAGGCAACCGCCCTGCACGCGTGGGTGCCAGTGAAGAAGCGAATCGAGACCCTGAGCAAGAGGCGTATCTAGTATTTCTCAAGATCCCCACTCCAGAGTGAGGCGTAATACCCAATTGCCTGGCCGCGGTCCTTAGTAGGGGTAGAGCAGAGTAGTTTTTACGGGTAGCCACTAGGCAATTAGGCCACTACAGTGCGTGGCAAGAGGCGCAACTCAGCGTGGCGCATCTTGCAGTTTTTAGTTGGGGGATTCGGGAAATAGCATGCGACCAGCCGATTATCTAAGGATCATTCGTCGCCGTTGGTGGGTTCTCCTCGTCACGGTGGTCATTGCGATGACTTTTGCGCTCCTGACGCGCCCGAGTAGTTCTGAGACGATTCGTGCGAATCGACCTGGCGTCAGTTTCCGCGCGACTACCACCCTTATATCGAATGGTTCTGCGAATACATCGGTAAATGGACGCGACTACGACCGCTTAGCGCTCCTAATGACTACAGGTGAGGTTCCAAAGCGAGTAGCCGAGGCGATTGATGAAGTGCGGTGGCCGCAGATTCAGAGTGCCACCGCGAATAAGTGTGCGGAGACCGGCGCAGATAGCAGCTCCCCGGACTGTAAGAAGTCCGGAAGGCCTGTCAGCGCTGGCAGTGGTCAGGTTCAGCTTGGAACGGGCGGGTTTATCAAGGCCTCAGCTACCCCAGACCCAGCAACTGGCTCGCTAGCAATCACCGCTCAGGTTGGAGATGCAGTTCTCGCTGCAAAAGTTGCCAATCTCTTCGCTGCGACACTCGTTGGCTACGTTGATGAACTCGGCCAGAAGCAATTTGACGAGCAGATCTTTGGGCTCACACTTTCGCGTAGCAACTCCGAGACGCTTATTCGCCAAATCGATTCGCAATTGGCCGCACCTGGGCTCAGCGCATCGGAGTACGACTCCCTCGATATCCGTCGCGAAGCAGTCCTCCGTAAACTCGCAAATGCTGACTCTGGGATATCGAATCTTGAAGACGCAGGACCTCAGACAAGCGGACTTACAACACTTGAGGCTGCGACAAAGGCTCGAGCGACAATTCTTGTTACCAGCGCCAAAGGCTCGACGAGCGAGTCGCAGCGACTCCTATTTGGTGCGGCTATTGGTTTCATAATCGGCCTTGGAATTCTTCTTCTACTCGAGATTCTTAGCGCTCGAATCCGTGACGTGCCCGGCACAGAGGGCGCGGCAAGAATGCCGGTTATTGCAGAGATCCCAGTGATGAACCTTGATCGAACTCTGCGCTTCCAAGTAATAACGGCAGTGGATCCAACATCACTAATGGCGGAGGCCTATCGCTCCTTCCGCACTTCACTAGTAGCGATGTGGCAGAGGCACCCAACAAACAATCGCGCAGGATTGTCGGGATCATCAGAGCCAGAGGCGACCCCGCTTCGCGTGCTTCTAGTTACATCCCCCGGCCCTGCAGAGGGTAAATCGATCTCGGTTGTAAATATTGCTGCAGCCTTCGCAGAGACGGGCATGTCAGTACTCCTTATCGACGGCGACTTCCGCCGGCCGCAGATGCATAAATATTTCTCGGGCGCCACTAGCCCAAACCTCACAGATATTCCTTATCAAGGAACAGCCGCTGATGTATCGGCAGTCGCCCAAGAGACTGGGGTACCGAATATTCGATTCATCGCGAGTGCACCCACTCGAACTGACCCGGGTACCGCAATCGAACTGGTCAAAGTTGCTGCGCGCTTAGGGCGTGAAATAGCAGACCTTGTAATCGTTGACTCGCCGCCTATTCTCCTAGCCAACGATGCCGCCGAACTCTCGACTTTCTGCGATGCAACGGTATTGATGGTTCGCGCTGGTTGGACCCGACGTGGTGGTGTGGTGGCGGCCTCGGATCTTCTGCGTCGTCTTGAAGCAACCACAGTAGGAATTGTGCTTGTGGGTGCGGAGCATGGAGCTCGTGCCGGTTATTACGGTTATTACGGTTATTACGGTTATGGGTACGGATACGCTCACCCTGGAGAAGTACCCAAAATGTCACGCCTCTTCCCATGGCGTAAGCCAACGAACGGAGCAGGTACGGTTCGCCGCAAACCTGACCCCGAGCAGGTTGGTGCCTCTGCCTCGAATCAAGGGGCTCCTGCCTCTACTGAAGCGTTCGACGACACGAGTGCCTGACTCTAACTAGCGAGGTTCTGGGCGTGGCAAAAGCCTCTGCTGTCATTAAGCAATCGCCCGAAGTGATCTCTCGAACGGGGCCCTTCGGCGTAGTAATTCTTGCGCCAGGAGATCTTGAGCCGCGGCTCTTGGAAGGCTCGGCATGCTTCGTCTGGGACCTTCTATCGGATTGGTCGACTAGGGAAGATATTTCACAGAGCCTTGCTCAGTTATTCGAGGCAGATCTCGAAGTGGTTTCACGAGATGTCGAGATCCTTATAGACGAGTTGATCGCTACTGAAGCGTTGGTGGTCTCATGACCTCTGTTGGATCAGCTGAGCAAATCTCGATGCTGGATTTTGTAGCGGGTGTAGGACTCCGAGCGCACTCCGAAGAAGAGATCAGGCACTTAGAGCAGATGTCGGAGGCGGAGTGGGCGGAGTTCCACAGAGGGCTTCTTCTCGAACGGCTAGTTCCTCTCGCCTCTTACGCTCTCGATAACGGTTCTTTAACGGCCTCGGAGCTCCAGCGAACTGAGATCACTCAAGACCACGCGCGTGCGATGAGTCTTGCGGTGGTACTCGAGAGGCGCCTCTTAGAGGTCTATTCAGAGATGAGTCTTGCAGGCATCGATGTTCGGGTCCTGAAGGGCTCTGCGGTTGCTCACCTCGATTATCCGGACCCGTCTTGGCGTGCATTTGGAGACGTGGATCTATTGGTGCCAGCGGATACCTTCGATGCAGCATCTGAAATCCTTACTGCAGCCGGAGCAAGACGTCGATTTGCCGAGGTGAGCAAAGGATTCGATAGTCGTTTTGGAAAAGGTGCCTGTTTCTCTTATGAAGATGGCCTGCAGATTGATCTCCATCGAACTCTAAGCGCGGGACCATTTGGCCTTACTCTCGATCTCGATTCCCTCTTCAGAGATGTGGAGGAGTTCGAGATTGGTGGCGTGATGCTCCGTACTATCTCGCGTCAACACCGGTTTTTGCATGCTTGCTTTCATGCTGCTCTCGGGGATGTTTCGCCTCGGCTAGTTGCGCTCCGAGACATTGCCGAGATGCTTTTAGCAAATCAAGTGAACTTCCGCGATGCAGTTGTAACTGCGAGAGCGTGGAGGGCCGAGGTTGTTATTGCTCGGGCAATCTCACTCGCGTGGCAGAGGATTGACCTGCCCCCAAATGATGCCTATGCATGGGCCAATTCATACTCGCCGAGTGGCTACGAGGAGCGAGCGCTTAGGGCTTACACGTCTGAGAACCGTTCTTATGCGACCCAAGTTGCAGCGGGTGTAACCGCAGTGCATGGGATCGCTGGCAAACTTGCCTACATGCGTGCCCTGCTTCTGCCTAGCCGTCAACACATATCGGGTCGAGACTCGTCGTATTGGGCACGATTGAGGCGTGGTGCTGGGGCACTGCGCGAGTCGCGGAGTAGTCAATGACCACCCTGCCACCCTCCTCCGCTCCTGGAGAAGATCCAGAGTCGCTATCGCTCGGAACAGTCGAGTCCGCAGATCTGCTCAAGCGCCCCTGGCTTATGCGTGTAGCGATGTTCAGTGGATATACCGCAATCGGTGTCGCATTGATTATGGCGGTAGCTACGGCGTCTACGGAGTGGGCGCTAGCAGCAGTAGACATGCTCATACTGCTAGGCGTCACTCACCTAATAGCGCGACGGCTCGCCTATTACGACCGAAGCAACGAGACGTATCTCTTGGTGATGGCAGGCTTCTCGATGAAACTCGTTGGGTCGCTTCTTCGAATGTTGATGACCACCGTTTTTTACTCGGGTATAGCAGACGCAACGGAGTACGACCTCTGGGGCAAATTCCTAGCGCCGAGCTATCGAACACTCGACTTCTCTTACGATGTTGGTCCATTTAGTGGAACAGGATTTCTGCGCACCATCACCGGAGTGCTCTACGCGTTAACAGGGCCTTCAAAGCCTGGAGCATTTATGTTCTTTGGTTGGTCAGCCTTCATCGGCGCACTCTTACTCTGGCGAGCATTCATGCGGGCCGTTCCGGAGGGCGATGCTCGAAGGTATGCGTTCTTGGTTCTGTTCCTACCTTCGATGATTTATTGGCCATCGGCCCTCGGTAAGGATGCTTGGGCAGTGTTTAGTCTCGGCCTCATCTCATACGGTGTTGCAAGAGTGATGAGCAAAGGAGCGTTGCTGGGTTTTCCGATTGCTGCATTAGGGCTAGTCAGCGCTGGGCTACTTAGACCGCATGTAGCCCTCATCACCTTCGTCGGGATGGTACTCGCAGCAGGGCTAGGCAAGTCACGAAGCCCCTCAGCGCGCACTCCCTTCGCGAGGATCTTCGTATTTGGCATTCTCTTTGTCGTAGGCACCGTGCTGATTGGCCAGACCTCTCAGTTTTTTGGTGTCTCAGGCCTTAATCAGGAGACAGTGAATGAAACGCTTCGAGATGCCGAGGGCCGGACCTCGAAGGAGGCTGGCTCTACATTCACTCCAGTGAGCGTCACGAATAATCCTGCAAATTTCCCGCTCGCCACAGTGACTATCCTCTACCGGCCGTTCCCGTTTGAGGTAGGAAACGTTCAATCATTATTGAGCGCGGGCGAGGGGGTGTTTCTTATGTGGCTCACGTGGAACTCGCGTAGGAGGCTACGAAATCTCTGGAATCAGATGAGATATTCGCCTTATGTCGCTTACTCGTTTGGAATCGTCCTCTCATTCATTTATGCATTCTCTGCTTTCTCTAATTTCGGGATTCTCGCGAGGCAGCGCGTTCAGGTAATGCCGTTCTTCTTGGTGCTCCTCTGTTTGCCAGAGCGCAAGGTGGAGCCGCGCAAGGAGTTCAAGGCCCTTGATCCTTCTTCGCTAGTCGCTCCAAGAGAAAATCCTTACGAGAATCAAGTCGCTCCAAATCCTTATGCCGCTCACGAAGCTGAGCAGCATGCGATCGACAACCCGTACGAGCGTTTTCAGGATGACACGCAACCTCGCAAGGGGCGCTTTCGCCGTGGGTGATCGCATTCGTAAGCGGCTTAGGTCTCAAGACTTTGCCGCCACCTCTAGAACCTTCAATCTCCTTGGTTTCTCTGCGCGCGTTCGCTCTGATGCAGATTTAGTACCTGAGTTGGTTGAGCTTTTATGGGCTCCACTACTGAACGATATGGAGCCTGAGCATGTATTTACTGTGACTCAGAGCCCCCCTGATGTAAACGGCATCGTCGCGTGGCACCTACACCTTGACGCGCTCCACGTGGTCTCCGCGCCAGCATTATCAATCGTCGTATCTCACCTCCTATGGGAGGCCAACCGCCAGGCCCTAGAGAACACGCCTGGCCATGCGCTTCTCCATTCTGCGGCAGTAACGAGTGGCGACCACGCTGCAATAATCGTTGGCCCTCAAGGGAGTGGAAAATCAACGCTCGCTATTGCACTTGTGGCTCGTTATGGCCTCGGGTATCTGACAGATGAAGCAGTGGCGATCTCTCCCAATGGCCCACTCAGTGGATTAATGGTGCAGCCTTACGCTAAGTACATCTCCGTTGGTGCGAACATCGGAGAGATACTTCCGGAGGTATCTCCTATCTCTGATCCTGCGTTGGTCTCGCTGCTGGGAGAGTTGGTTCTAGTTCCAGCGTTTTCGCTGAGAGAAGGGGCAGTCGCTGCGGCTGCACGACCGTCTGTGGTTGTGCTACCAACATATGTTCCAAATGCGCCTACAAAAATAGAGGTTCTAAGCCCAGCGGCCGCAATGTATAGCGTGGGGCAGCACTCTTACCATCTCGCTCGAGATACGGGCCTAGTTATGGAGACTCTTGCCGCAGTTACATCAGGTGCGCGCTGCGTTGCATTGACTAGTGGAGATTTGGACGAGGCGAGCCATGTCGTGCTTGATTTATTGGCGCATGAATCTCCGAGGCAGGCATCTTGAGCAATCCCCGATCGTCACCTCTTGTGCATTCTCAATATTTTGACGGCGAGGCCGTGCTTGCGCTTGGTGACGAGCTGCATCTGCTCAACCCTGTCGCTGCCCTTGTGTGGCAGTGCTGTGATGGCGAGTCAAGCTCAACTGAGATTGCAGATGATCTAGCAGAGGTATTCGGAGCAGCGCCCGGCACCCTTCAATCTGATGTAGAGAAGGCGATAGGCGAGTTCAAGTCTGCTGGGCTACTTGTCCCAGATGAAGACGGAGCAGGGGCTAGTCAGAGACTCTCGCGTTTACTCACCGCGTATGACCTCGATTGTGAAAGCTGCAAAGAGGCCCAGCCGCGTGCTTTTCGGACGGTGCTGGAGTTTGGAGGGCACCTCGTGGTCATTGGATTGGATACCGAGGATGCCCGCACTGCTGTTGAGGCTGCATTCTCGAGTTACGTATTAGCTCCCAGTGATACTCCAAAACCGGTTCACGATGCTCGACCAGCGTTCTCGCTCACTCTCGCTACGAGCAACGTTGACGAGCGCGGCATAAAGCCGTTGCATCTGCTGTATCGAGGCGGAGAGGTAGTGGTTTCAGGGAGAAATGCTTCGCGAGTTCTCAATGCGCTCGCCTCCTACCTAGCCCTCCATGGAGACTTAACTGCCGCGGGCGTTGTCGCGATCCCTGGCCTAGTGGTTGCCAAGGCGGGCACCAATCCGGGGGAGCCTGTAATGCTCCTGCAGGCGGCCGCGAGATTGACTGGGCGCGAGCAACGGTTAGCGAAGGCCGGGCTCATGGTCGCCGACTCGCCTGCGATCTGGCTTGATCCCGTCACCAACGAAGTTGTTGTCGGCGCCCCTGGAGTCTCCTTTGACTCGAGTTCTTTAATGAGCCTCGCCAAGGGATTCCCGC
>WLHA01000199.1 GCA_009702955.1 Actinomycetota bacterium | reverse complement strand
TATGGCATCGGGTGCCCCCAACTGCGCTACGACGTGTCCTGTGGCTGCTGCATCAACGATTACAAGGTCCCACGGTGCTCGCCCGGCTATCGACTCGCGCACCTCCCAAGCAATCTTTCCGATCGTCAATACCTCTTTGACTCCAGGGGCTGCAGTTGCAACGAAGTCGAAGACTCGAGCAATCGGCCCAATGCGCCCAACGACTGGGATACGCAGATTGAGTCTTAGATACTCTCGAAGCGAGGCCTCGGTATCCATTGCGAGCACACTCACATTGGGGTGCACCTCAACCGGCGTGAAGCCAACAGGAGGGTGCTCAAACTTCGAGGCGATATCGCCCTTGGCGTCTACCTCAACTACAAGGACGCGCTTGCCGAGATCAGATGCAAGGAGGGCGAGCCCTGCTGTAACAGTGCTCTTACCAACTCCACCCTTGCCTGTTATTACAAGCAGGCGCTTCTTAAGAAGTTCAGGGACAAGCGTTTCGTGGGCTGTTTCGTGTGCTGTTTCGTGGCCTGTTTCGTGGGCATCACGCGACAACTCGTCGCGATGCAGGTCGTGCGCCGAACCATCAGGCTCGCCCAGCATTTACTTAGCGGCCGAAGCCGACCCTCTTAGCAGCGTCCTCGCCGACGATCTCGATGTATGCAATCTTGTCTGCGGGTACACCAACACGTCGACCCTTGCTGTCGGTCATCCAGAGGATTGTTCCGGAGGCCGCGAGGCCTGCGTCGACCTGAGCAGCTACTTCGTCAGGGGTGCCTTCAATGTCTAAGTTGAGTTCCTTTGCCGAGTAGACGACGCCGATTCTTACTTCCATTGATTTACCCCTCAGAGTGATGTAATTAAATGTTGATGTTCTTGAATACTGATCTTCTTAAATGCTGACGTTTTTAAATCTTGGTGCCTGCGTATCGTAGCGGGCCCAGACTCGGGTTCGCGAAAGGCCCAGCTAGTTAATGCGCAGTTCAGGTCGCCTGATCTGACGAGGAGCTAGTTCGGTATCTATACGCTCCGCTGCAGCCCTAAAGCAGGCCGAGGCCTCATCCTCGGGGTGGGAAATGATGATCGGGTTCCCGTCGTCTCCACCCTCCCTGAGCACTGGAACTAGCGGAATCTTTGCGAGTAGAGGCACTCCGAGGGAGGTTGCTAATTCATCCCCACCGCCTTGCCCGAAGATCTCATATGACTTCCCATCGTCACCACGGAACCAAGACATATTCTCGATAACGCCGATGACCTTGAGATCAACTTTGTCAGCCATCGCCGCTGCTCGCTGGGCAACTTTCTGGGCCGCGGGCTGGGGAGTCGTGACCACGATTACCTCAGCGCGAGGCAAGAACTGCGCAATTGATAGCGACACATCCCCGGTACCTGGAGGCATGTCTACAAGGAGATAATCGGGCTCATCCCAATACACGTCTGTAAGAAATTGCTCAAGCGCCTTATGCAGCATCGGTCCACGCCATACAACTGCTTGGTCTTCACGCGCGAAGTAACCCATGGAGATCAGACGCACACCATTAGAGGACGGCGGAATGATTAGGTCATCGATTGTCTCGGGGGGGCGATGTATGCCGAGCATGCGCGGCATCGAGAATCCCCACACATCTGCATCTACAGCAGCAACACTGTGCCCGCGTTGCGCTAGCGCGATTGCAAGGTTGGTTGTGATGGAGGATTTACCGACCCCACCTTTACCTGATGCGATAGCGAGGATGCGTGTATTCGAACTCCCAAACGGGTTTGCGCGCTGGCGTGGCGGCGGAGGGTTCGCTGCGTCGGTTACAGCGAGCGGATTTGGTGGCGGCTCACGACGCAGCCGCGATGCAACTGCCTTTAGCTCAGCAGGAGTTGGCTCCGTCACTGTGAATTCAACGCGCGATATTCCTTCGAGGGCCACTAGCGCCTCGGTGATA
This sequence comes from Actinomycetota bacterium, assembly GCA_009702955.1. Classification (GTDB taxonomy): domain Bacteria; phylum Actinomycetota; class Acidimicrobiia; order IMCC26256; family IMCC26256; genus IMCC26256. The sequence continues at coordinate 2,209 of WLHA01000199.1, read as the reverse complement.
ACTCCGTGAAGGGAGCCTCGATACCCAAGGTCCTCGAGCGGTGGAACAATCCCAATAACCGCCAGATCGCCATCAACGGCGACTGAGCGAATAATCCCGAGGTCGACGAGACTTCGGCGCAGTTCGGGGTCTTGGACCTCCCCTAGCGCTGTATTTGCCTCTAGTTGACTCGCCATTCTCACTCCCGAGTATTTCCACTACCGACATAGGTAGAATACGCAGATGTCATCAAGACTCCCCGATTCAGGCAGGGCCCATCTCAGCGTCACTGCCACAGCCATACCTGATCTGCCCCACTTCGACCCCGTTGAGTTCAATGCGGCGGTAAGTGCGGTCACAAATGCCTTCGGAGACCCCACTAGACGCGAGATCTACCTCCTTATTCGAGATGCTCGAGCCGGGATGACCGCAGGAGAGATTGCCGAGCGCTTCAACCTCCACTCCAACGTTGCGCGCCACCATCTCGAGAAACTCGCTGCCGCCGGCTACGTGACTGTCGACACCGCTCGAGCCAATGACCAAGATACGCGCAGCGCGGGTAGGCCCTCAAAGAGGTACCGAGTCTCCGAGGTTGAGACCAACATCCCGAATCCGCCTAGGCGTGATGACCTAATCGGAACCCTCTTGGCACGTGCTCTCGATCTTCTCCCCCCCGAACAAGCCGAGATCATGGCAGGCGAGGTTGGATATGAATACGGACGCGAGTTGGCGTCACGCATGGCGCCGGCAGAGCATCAGCGCTCCATCAAAGAAGCAGTCGCCACAGTTGCCGAGGCTCTAACCGCTCATGGCTTTGCTGCACACGCGGAGGCGCGTGGATCTGAGATGACAATCGTCGCAGACTCCTGCCCGTTCGGAATTGCAGCCCAGCAATACCCACATGTGATCTGCGCAGTTGACCATGGAATGATCCGTGGCCTGATGGCTGGTCTATACGGTGAGACCTCGTCAACTGCAGAGGCGCGCCGCACTTCTGGGGACGACACCTGCATCACTCTTCTCGGGTGAGGAACGCACCTCGCCGATGATGCGCCACTATCTAGATCATGCGAGTGCATCTCCGTTACGGCCAACAGCATTCGAGGCAATGCTCCCTTATCTTCGCGATCACTACGCCGACCCCGGGCGTCTGCACGCTGAGGGGCTCACAACTCGGGTCGCTCTTGAGGTAGCACGCGAGCAGGTTGCCGATCTTCTAGGAGCTCGACCGAGGGAGATCGTCTTCACCTCCGGAGGCACAGAGGCTGCAAATACAGCGGTTTTTGGTGCCGTTTCACGGGCATTTGATCAATTCCCAGAGCGCTCGCCACATATTGTCGCTAGCGCCATCGAGCACTCATGCGTCGGCGACTCCATTGAGCGTGAGGTCGCCCAGCGATCAGGCTCCATCTCAATAGTGGGCTGCGATGACGAGGGGCTGATCAGCCCTGAGGAGATCGCATCTGCAATCCGACCTGAGACTTCCCTAGTTGCCATCCAAATGGCGAACCACGAGGTCGGCTCTGTTCAACCGGTTGATGAAGCCGTACGCGCTATTCGAGCCGCTGCCAAGGAGTGCGGGGCTACTCCACTCATTCTCTGTGATGCAGCATCTGCAGTTGGGCACATACCGGTTGACCTAGCAGCTCTCGATGTTGACCTCGCGATTATTAGTGCACATAAATTTGGTGGCCCTAAGGGTGCAGGCGCGATGTTTGTGCGACGCGGACTCCGCATACCTCCGCTCATGCTTGGCGGTGCACAGGAGAGAGCGCGTCGTGCAGGATTAGAAGATGTTGCAGCGATGGTTGGATTTGGCGCAGCAGCACAAGAGGTCGCAACCAATCTCGCAGATGAATCCGCGGCAAATACTGCACAGACCGAGTTGATAGCGAAGTACTGCAGCGAGATTGAGGGAGTGACGCGAGTTGGGCCGCTTGATCCGGCTAAGCGTCTTCCCCATGTTCTCTGCATGACCATCAACGATGTTGAGGCAGAGCCAGTGCTGCTCGCACTAGACGCACGTGGGATAGCAGTGCACTCTGGATCAGCATGCTCAAGTGAAGTACTAGAGCCTTCACCAGTGCTTTTAGCAATGGGGGCAGAGGCGGATCGCTCGCTCAGAGTCTCGGTCGGTTGGAGCACAACACTCGCCGACGCAGAGGCATTTGGGCCTGCATTAGAAGCAGTTTTGCGAGACCTTCGCCAACTTCGCCCGTAACCGACCGGG
>WLHA01000198.1 GCA_009702955.1 Actinomycetota bacterium | reverse complement strand
GAATGTCCCATTCATCTCGCCAGAGGTATTCGCACATAAGAACTCAGTTCTGGACGCTCACTGCGAACGGCTAGGTCGAGACCCCTCTGAGGTATTTCGTAGCGTCAATGTCGGCATAGCGCTAGACGAGGCGTCTCTTCTTGCTCAGTTCGACAAGATGAGCGAGGGAGTAAGACCCGGAGTTCTTATGGGCAGCGCCAGCGAGATGCTCGACCAAGTAGGCGCATACATTGAGTCGGGAGCGCAGCAGGTCAACCTAGCGATTCGGGCACCTTTCGATACCGAAGCAATCGACTGGTTCGCGGCTGAGGTTCTGCCCTCTTTTCAGTAAACAAGAAGCAAACCAATAATTAGTCTGGATACCGTGGACACACCGCCGAACCAATCTGCAACAACTGAGCATGAATTCCGGCTTGATCCGTTGACGCGCGAGTGGGTACTCATCGTTGGGAATCGTCAGGATCGCCCCAATCTCCCTACGAAAGACTGCCCATTCTGCCCTGGCGGCTTGGAGGCGCCGAGCGAGTACGACGCATACGCATTTAGCAACCGCTGGCCTGCACTTGTCTCTGGTGAACCTACAGATTTCGATGCCATTGCCGCTGCTGGAGAGATAGTGGCACCAGGGGTTGGCGCTGCAGAGGTAGTCCTATACGCACCCGACCACTCCGGGTCGCTCGCGACAATAGGTATTGATGGGTGCAGGCGCGTAGTTGACCTATGGGCAGAGCGCACAGCAGCACTACTCGCCACACCAGAGATTTGCTCCGTACTTATTTTTGAGAATCGCGGCGGAGAGGTTGGAGCCACAATCCCCCACCCGCATGGTCAGATATACGCATTCGGCTTCGTCCCTCCGCTGCAGAGAATTGAGGCTGCAGTATTGGCGGAGCACGGTTGCTCTATCTGCAAAGACTGCGAGGCGGGCGAGGATGCAGATCGCGAGCGGCTTGTTTATGACTCAAACGGATGGAGCGCCAGCGTTCCGTACGCAGCTGGTTACCCGTACGAACTTCTCTTGGCCCCCAGCGACCATATTGGTTCGCTAGATCTTCTAGCGAGCGATTCGCGCGACGGACTCGCAGCGGCTCTCAATAGCATCGTGGAGTGTTACGACCGTTTATTCGATGCGCCGATGCCATACATGATGTGGATACACCAAGAAACATCTCCAGCGACTCTAAGCCCCGGCGCTCACCTGCATCTTCACTTCGCCCCTGCGCTCAGATCGCCAAATATCCAGCGTTACGTAGCTGCGGCCGAGGTCGGTAGCCGCGTTCTCTCCAACCCGCTATTACCTGAGACCGCTGCAAAGCATCTTCGCGACGCACTCGCCGGCGAGTAGCCACCAACGTAGGATCTGCTCGGTGGAGATGAGTAGAACAGATCTTCGGATCGCTGAGATTATTAAGAGCCTCAGCGTCGCTAACCAAGTTGAATCGCGCATCCAGAGAGAAGTTCAGGTCGTATCTGCGCCCGGAAGAGTCAACCTCATTGGAGAGCATGTTGATTACAACGACGGGATCGTCCTGCCTATGGCGATCGATCGCGGGGTTCTCGTCGGGAGTGCAAGGCGAGAAGATGACCAGATCACTGCAGTCTCTCTGGATCTAAATACAGAGTCGCAGCGCGTCACAACTAACCGCTATGGCGCCGAGAGTGGCGGCCCATCGTGGGGAGCATTCCTCTCCGCATCCGTGCGAGCAGCAATACGTTTAGGCGCTGATGTCCCAGGGCTCGATCTGGCGCTTACTTCAACGCTCCCGATGGGGGCAGGGCTCTCATCGAGCGCAGCGCTTACAGTCGCTTTAATCCTCTCGCTCTGCAGCGCGAGTGGCATCGAACCAGACCCACGTGAACTAGCGCTTGCAGCGCAGACTGCGGAGATCGAGGCAGTTGGAGTGCCTGTTGGGAATATGGACCAGCTTGCATCGACTCTCGGAGTAGAGGGCCACGCTCTGCGCATTGACTGCAGAGACCTATCAGTAACCCCAATCGCAATTCCGGATTCTCTCGCCGTCTTAGTGGTGCACTCCGGAATCTCGCGCGCCCTCGAGTCAAGCGCATATGCAGAGAGAAGAGCAGCCTGCGAAGAGGTCTCAGCGCGGCTCGGGTATAAATCGCTTCGCGATGCGCGCGCAGATGAGGTCGCTGATAATCGATATGCGAAGCATGTTGTCTCTGAAATCGCACGGGTTGATTCTTTTATCGACGCGCTGAACAAAAACGATTTGGCCGGTATCGGCTCAATACTCAGCGCCGGCCATGCGAGCCTGCGAGACGATTTTGATGTCTCGCTCCCCGCTATCGACACACTTGTTGACTTACTCGTAAAGCACGGCGCAGTCGGAGCACGCCTGACCGGTGCTGGATTCGGAGGGTGTGTAGTAGCGCTAACACCGATCGCAGAGGTTCGAGAGATCGCTAAAGCCGCAACGGATGAGTATGAACACCTAACCGAGAATAAGGCGCAAGCATTCGCTGTGACCGCTAGTGCTGGAGCACATCGCGTGCAGTAGCGCGCAGTAGAGAAACAAACTTAGGAACCGGCGCGATGAAAAGATTGAGGATTCAGTGATCAAAGGACCTGATAGCCAAGGAATCGACGAACGCTCTCTCTCAAGTGATTTAGTAGTCATCACTCTCCATAGCGACGCTACGTTTACGATCCAATTTGTTGAGACCAGTCTCGCCATCGGACCGGTCATGGCGAGCATCTCTGTCAACGGCACAGCGCAGATCCCTCGCGGCGAGTGGATAGTTGATGGGGCAACTGCACGGTGCGGGGGTGTAGACGGATCTCCAGTGTTTGAGGTTGCACTCGACCCCGATCAAGTTCGCGCATGCACGATGAATCTCTCTTGGGCAGCAGAGGTCGATTCAGTCGTAGACCGCTTTACCTTTACCGCTCTCGCCTCAGGCAACTTCGAGACTCGTTTAGTAGAGGGCTACGACTCGTGGTCATGGGCCGGGGTGCGAAGCGCAGATGATCCAGGTCGCTCTTGGTGGCGGAGTGCATTCGTTGGACCGATCGGCGCAATTACCGCGTCCTCACGAACCGCTCTGCGCTTCGTAACCGCTATCGATTGGGATAAGGGAGCATTAACCATTCAGTCTGCTGGCGCACCGGTACTTAGTGCTATCCCAGACACGTGGGGCTTCACCGCTGGCGAGACGACAGACCTAGCGCTACATGTTGAGGCCGACGCAATAGTCAAGAGCGAGGTCTTCGCTTTTAGTTCTGCAGCTGATGCACTGACCGCCGTTGAGGCAGACGCCGAAGCAACCGGCGAGGCAATGGAGGCGCGTAAGTGGAGCGGTGCTCCAATTCTTGGTTGGGAATCTTGGTACCACTTTGGTCTCAACGTTAAGCCGGAAGATGTTCTCAGCAACGCGCGCCTCATGCGCGAGAAAATTCCAGATGAGCGATTCGATCTTGTCCAGATTGATGACGGCTGGCAGAAAGGCTATGGAGCGTGGTGGGCAAATAGGCATTGGCCAGATGACATGGGCGAGATGGTTACCTCCATTAATGCACTCGGATGCCGCGCTGGTCTCTGGCTCGCACCTTTTATGGTTATCCCCGATGGAGCTGGAATCGGCACCGAGCACCCCGAGTGGTGCCTGGTGGATTCATCTACGGATGCACCCTTACTTGAGCCCCGACACAACCGGTGGTCACTCGATGCGAGTAACCCCGAGGTATTGGAATTCTTGCGCGGCCTCGGCGAACAGGTTCGAGATTGGGGCTTCGACATGGTGAAGCTCGATTTCCTTTATTTCGCCCCCCAAACCGCAACTCGATACGACCCTTCGGTTACAGGCACAGAGGCATTAAGGCTTGGTTTAAGCGCCTTTATCGAGGGCTTCGGCGAGGATCGATACGTGCTCGGCTGCGGAATGCCGATGCTCCCTGCAGTTGGTCTATGCCATGGCAACCGAATTGGGCACGACACAGCGATGCCACGCGTACATATGGAGTTCGGTCACCCAGCGAATGACTGGACCGGGTATCGCGGAGTTGTCGCGCAGGCACGAAACATCGCAGCGCGCTGGGCATTGCAGCGAAGATGGTTTGACTGCGACCCCGACATTGTTATGGCGTGGGGCTCCGATGGTCTTGATGCCGCTGG
>WLHA01000197.1 GCA_009702955.1 Actinomycetota bacterium | reverse complement strand
TAGAAGCAATGCAAGTGCCGACTCGCTTCTCTACCCTGTTAGAGAGATGCGTTGGGTCACAGACTCTGCTCTACCCGGTCTCGGCTCGCCGGTAAACGTTTATCAAGTAGTTCCATTTGAGCAAGGTGCGGCTGCCGGCAGAGATGCACTGAAGAGATTCGCATCTCACTTTGGTAGCACCGGAGAAGTAACTAACACCGAGGGCATCACAACAATTGCGGTCACTACTTCGGACTCCACTAATGGCGTACCCGCTACCGGGGTTGCATCTCTTTACGGCGAGGTCGCAACATCGGTGAGTAGACCCATGAATACCCTCTCCTACTCTGCTACTCCGTCGTGGGCTCAATACTCGCCAGGGTCTGCGTCTGGAGGGTCTTCAACTGGAGGGTCTTCAACTGGAGGGTCTTCAACTGGAGGGTCTTCAACTGACGGGTCTGCGTCTGGTACCGGTTCATCCACCCCACCTGTCGCCATTGATTCAGAGGTTCCAATTACGGCGCCACCAAGCGTGCCTGTAGATTTGCCTAAAAATGCAGCCCTCTTAAGGATTGCTCACGATGTACTGAGCGCCGCTGGCATCGATTCATCGGGCTGGCAGTCAACCATCAACGATGCGAGCGCAATGTGGAGCGGAGTTTCATGCGCACCCGAGACAGCATGTGATCCGCAAGAATCCACCACCATCCTCTCTCGTCAAGTTGTAATGACCCCACTTGTCGACTCAATCCCCGTTCACGATCTTGATTGGTATGTAGAGGTCGGCGATAAAGGTGCAGTGCTAAACGCGAGCGGCGCTTGGGTGAAGACCGAGAGGGTCGGAGAGTACTCACGACGAGGAACGCTGAATGCAGTAGCTGCACTACAGGCCGGAGAGGGAGGCCTAGGTTACGGCTGGTTGCCGATGGCGGCGGCCGAGGGGAAGGCAACCGGTCTCTCTTCGAACAGCGCCACTTCAAATGCTGCAACTTCAAATGCTGTTCCCCCAAGTGCAGCAACTTCAAATACCCTCTCCTCCAACACCCTCTCCTCGGATCTGCCGTTTGAGGCAGAGTCATCCTTGGAGCCCATCGTTGTAACAATCAAGAGAGTGGAGGCCGGCTACTCGCTTCAGTTTGGAGCGATCAACGGTAGGGACGCCGCTCTACTCGTACCTACCTATACGTTCTTTGGATCAAGTACTGCTGATGGATCAAGTACACCGGGGTTACCAGAGACCGATAGCGGTGTTGGTTCAGATCCCATCAACGCAGAGATATCCCTCAACGCTCTCGACCCGTCACTCTTCGCACCCCTTGACCCCAAACCAGGCGACGACCCCATCTCCCCGCCCGACCCGAGGCCGCTACCGCCTACCGAGCCTCAGCCCACAGAGCCCCAGCCTGAACCAGTACCAGCACCAATCCCAAACTCGTCCTCGTCCCCTGCTCCAGCTGATAATCCAAAGTAATCATCGCTTTGGGTAACCTGCCCAAGTATGCGATGTGTGATCTCTCTAGGCGATGGAACTCTCTTAATCGGCGAACGGCCCTCGCCGCGTCCGGGCCCTGGCGAGGTCAGGGTTCGTGTGCATGCCGCTGGACTCAACCGCGCCGACCTACTGCAGCGCGCAGGCTTCTACCCCGCTCCACCTGGAGTCCCTGCAGATATTCCAGGACTCGAGTTTGCAGGTGAGGTAATCGAGTTAGGTGAGGGTGTTGTGAGCCCTGCAATCGGCACACGCGTCTTTGGAATTGCAGCAGGCGGTGCGCAGGCAGAGGAGATAGTGGTTGCAAGTACCCACTGCGCAGTCGTCCCCGAGTCACTCGATCTTGTATCTGCCGGCGGAGTGCCAGAGGTCTTCCTCACAGCACACGACGCGTTGCGCACTCAGGCGCTGCTCTTACCTGGAGAGCGCGTACTTGTACACGCGGTTGGCTCCGGTGTTGGAACCGCCGTCGTGCAGTTGGCACGAGCATGGGGATGCGAGACCACCGGAACTGCCCGTACCCCCGAGAAACTCGAACGCGCTCAAGCACTCGGTCTCGATAACGCGATACTTGCACCGCGCGAGATCGATCCACTTAATTTTACAGCCCAGATAACCGAGGCAGCCGGAGGCCCAATCGACGTGACTGCCGATTTAGTCGGCGGCGCATACGTAACCACGGACGTGCTTGCTAGCGCAGCAGGTGGGCGCATTGTCCTGATTGGAACCCTTGCCGGAGGGCGCTGCGAACTACCAATACTCGCTGTCATGAGCAAACGCCTGAGACTCTTCGGGACCGTACTGCGCCCCCGCACTCGCGAGGAAAAAAGTGCTGCAACTTCAGCTTTTGTAGCCGAGGTTGTGCCTCTGCTCGCCTCCGGTGCTGTCGCCCCTGTAATAGAGACCGTGCTCCCACTATCCGATGCCGAGCAGGCCTACGAACTCCTCGCCTCGGATACCACCTTCGGCAAGGTAATCCTCGACTGCCGCTGACCCTTAGCGACAGGCGCGAGTACCATCGCAGCCGCGGCGCAACTACCTGCGCCCAATTACCGCAGACCTATAACAGCACTCCAATGACCGCACTCCAATGACCGCATTCCTATAACAACACTCCGATTAACACTCCCACCCCATAACTAGGAGACACCATGGCCAATCTTGCAGAGAACGATGTAGTAATTGTTGAGGCAGTCCGCTCACCGCTAGGGCGCCGCAATGGTGGCCTCTCCACGGTTCACCCGACCGAGCTCCTAGGAGCAGTACAGGCAGAGGCAGTACGGCGTAGCGGAATGGACCCTTCGCTTATCGGCCAAGTTATTGGTGGCTGCGTAAGCCAGATAGGTGAGCAGACCTTCAACATTGCTCGCTCCGCTTGGCTGACAGCCGGTCTACCCCTTGAGGTCGCCGCAAGCACGGTAGACGCGCAGTGCGGTTCCTCTCAGCAGGCATCGAATATGGCGATCGCCATGGTTAAGGCAGGCGTAATTGACTCCGCCATGTCCTGTGGAGTCGAGAGCATGTCGCGTATTCCACTAGGCGCAGCAGTGCGCGGCGACTTTGGTCGCCCGATTACGAAGGCATACTTCGCGCAGTACGAATACACAACACAGTTCGAGGGCGCAGAGCGCATTGCTGACCAGTGGGGAATCACACGCGGCGACTGCGATGCATTTGGCCTTCAGTCTCAGCAGCGCGCAGCACGTGCTTGGTCAGAGGGGCGCTTTGAGCGAGAGGTGCACCCAATCCAGGCCCCTGAGCGCGCAGAAGACGGCTCTGCCGGAGAGACCATGCAGACAATCTCCCGAGATGAAGGACTTAGAGAGACTTCACTAGAGAAGCTTGCGACACTTAAATCTGTTGGTCGCGAGAACGGTGTCCACACTGCCGGAACATCGTCACAAATTACAGATGGAGCAGCTGCGCTGATTGTGATGACAGCAAAGCGTGCAGCCGAACTCGGTCTCACGCCACGTGCTCGTATCGTCGACCAATGCCTAGTCGGCGTAGATCCGGTGCTCATGCTCACCGGGCCCATCGAGGCCACCCAGCGCCTATTCGACCGTACTGGACTCTCGATGAACGACATCGACACAATCGAGATCAACGAGGCTTTTGCATCTGTCGTCTTGGCCTTTGAGCGCGCGCACCACCCCGATATGGAGAAGGTCAACCCCAACGGCGGCGCCATTGCACTTGGCCACCCAGTTGGAGCAACAGGAGCACGCCTAATCACCTCAGCACTCCACGAGCTTGAGCGCACCGACGGAACCTTTGGGCTCATCACGATGTGCTGTGGCGGCGGGCTAGGTACCGGAACCATCATCGAGCGCATCTAAACGGCCTCCGCCTACCGCTTGGTCGCTACGCTATTGGCGTGACAACTCTTGCTGAGCGCCTCGGGTATAGCGAAGATGCACGACTCCTGATAATTAACTGCGACGATCTTGGTTCAACGCGCGCCGCTAACGTTGCTATTTACGAGTCATTGCGCGAAGGGCTCGCCACCAGCGCAACATTGATGGTGCCTTGCCCGTGGGCTCGCGATGCTGCCGCCGAGTACCGAGGCGAAGACGTAGGCGTTCATCTCACGCTCAATAGCGAGTGGGAGAATTACCGGTGGGGGCCCATCACGCGCTCCCCTAGCCTCCTAGACGGTGACGGAGGTTTTCC
>WLHA01000196.1 GCA_009702955.1 Actinomycetota bacterium | reverse complement strand
TGATCAAACGCAGTCGCAGTCACATTCGGATTGTGATCAGCCAACACCCGCGTAATCGCAGCAGTCAACGTGGTCTTCCCATGGTCAATATGACCAATCGTTCCGATATTCAAATGCGGCTTATTACGCTCAAACTTTGCCTTACCCATTTTGGGTCTCGCTCCTTCTCGCGTCGAACGCGTAGTTGCTCATTATTTCTTGGCTGCTATTACTGGTGATCTTTATTAGAACTCTGAAATTTTGAAATGCTGGCGTGCTAGTACTCGCCCGTTACTCGCCGCGAACTCTTGCGGTGATTTCTAAGGCGATTGACTCAGGTACCTGTTGGTACGAGTCGAATTGCATGGAGTACGTGGCACGCCCCTGAGTGCGTGAACGAAGATCCGTAGCATACCCGAACATCTCAGCGAGCGGCACTTGGGCCTTAACAGCTGATGCGTTACCTACCTGCACCATGCCCTCAACGCGTCCACGCCTTGAGTTGAGGTCTCCAATGACGTCACCCATGTAGTCGTCAGGGGTTACCACCTCTACAGCCATAACTGGCTCGAGGAGCACAGGTGCGGCCTGGCGGACAGCTTTCTTGACGCACATGGAGCCTGCGATCTTGAAGGCCATCTCTGAGGAGTCAACATCGTGGTAGGAGCCGAAGGTAAGGGTGGCTCGAACATCAACCATTGCATAACCGGCGATGATTCCACCCTCGAGTGCCTCTTTGATTCCGGCATCTACAGATGGGATGTACTCGCGGGGGATAACTCCACCGGTGATCTTGTTGACGAACTCATACCCACCACCGGGGCCGGTCGGCTCAACAGTGAGCACAACATGGCCGTACTGGCCTTTTCCACCGGTCTGGCGAATGTAGCGCTCCTCGATCTTCTCGACCTTCTTAGTGATCGTCTCGCGGTATGCAACCTGAGGCTTACCAACATTGGCCTCTACGTTGAACTCACGCGTCATACGGTCAACTAGGACCTCGAGGTGCAGCTCACCCATACCCTCGATGATGGTCTGGCCTGTCTCCTCATCGGTGTGGACCCTAAATGTGGGGTCCTCATCTGAGAGGGAACTAAGTGCCTTGCCCAATTTGTCCTGGTCGCTCTTGGTCTTCGGCTCAATAGCAACCGAGATAACTGGCTCTGGGAAGACCATGCGCTCAAGCACGATCGGCTTAGAGCGGTCGCAGAGGGTGTCTCCGGTGGTGGTTCCCTTGAAACCAAGCCCAGCAACAATGTCACCTGCGTAAGCAATCTCAATATCTTCACGCTCGTTTGCGTGCATGCGAAGGAGGCGACCGATGCGCTCCTTCTTCTCCTTGGTGGAGTTATAGATATCTGCACCCTTCTCAAGGGTCCCTGAGTAGATGCGGAAGTAGGTGAGCTTGCCGTAGGGGTCTGCAACGATCTTGAAAGCGAGGGCCGAGAAAGGCTCGTCATCGCTAGCGATACGAGACATCTCAACGTCGCCGCTGATGTCGGTTCCAGGGGTCGGCGGGATGTCTAGCGGGGAGGGCAGGTAAGCCACAACCGCATCGAGCATGGGCTGAACACCCTTGTTTTTGAAGGCCGAACCGCAGAGCACAGGCACGAATATGTTCGCAATCGTTCCCTTGCGGATGCCTGCTTGAATCTCCTCATAGGTGAGTTCCTCATCAGCGAGGTACTTCTCCATCAGGTCATCGTTTGCAGCGGCAACCTCTTCAAGCATCGCGGCGCGATACTCGGCTGCCTGCTCAACCATGTCCTCGGGGATCGCTACAACCTCAAAGGTTGACCCGAGAGAGTCATCGTCGAGCGGCCATACAAGCGCATTATTTGCAACTAGATCGACAACACCGCGGAACTCGCCCTCGGAACCGATCGGCAGGTGGATGACGAGAGTATTGGCCGCTAGGCGGTCCTTCATCATCTCAACGCAGCGATAGAAGTCGGCGCCGGTTCGGTCCATCTTGTTGACGAAGCACATACGAGGAACGTTGTACTTGTCGGCCTGACGCCATACGGTCTCAGTCTGGGGCTCTACTCCAGCAACCGCGTCGTATACCGCTACTGCACCGTCGAGAACGCGCAAGGATCGCTCTACCTCAACAGTGAAGTCAACGTGACCCGGGGTGTCGATGATGTTGATTCGGTGGTTATCCCACTCGCAGGTTGTAGCAGCGGAGGTGATGGTGATTCCGCGCTCCTGCTCCTGAATCATGTGGTCCATGACGGCTGCGCCCTCGTGCACTTCACCGATCTTGTAGGTGCGTCCTGTGTAGTAAAGGATGCGCTCTGTAGTGGTGGTTTTGCCCGCGTCGATGTGGGCCATGATGCCGATGTTGCGAACTTGCTCGAGGGGGAACTGCCTAGCCATTTGTTTTCGTCTGCTCTCGTGAGTGAGTCGTTTTATGCGTCTGAGTAATGTTTTTTGTCAATTTCGTTCTTAACCAATTTGGATCTTTATTGCTTGTTGCTCTGAGCGGTGCTGTCGCGGCTGCGGCGTCGGAGTCGTAGCCGGCGGTCGGAGAGACCGTAGACACGACACCGACGCCGCCCCCGCTTGCGTCGCTTTGGCTATACGCCTGCTACCAGCGGTAGTGGGCGAACGCCTTGTTAGATTCGGCCATTTTCTGAAGGTCATCTTTGCGCTTGATAGCTGCACCAAGACCATTGCTGGCATCCATAATCTCGGATGCAAGACGCTCCGCCATCGTGCGCTCGCGGCGCTGGCGTGAGTAACCAACTACCCAGCGAATTGCAAGGGTAGTTGCACGGCGTGGTCGCACCTCGACGGGAACCTGGTAGGTAGCTCCACCAACGCGGCGGCTACGAACCTCAAGTGCTGGGCGAACATTCTCGACTGCACGCTTGAGAGTAGGCACCGGGTCGGAGCCTGTCTTACGCTCAATCTCAGAGAGTGCGTCATAGACGATCTTCTCTGCTGTAGAGCGCTTGCCTTGAACAAGAATCTTGTTTACTAGCTGAGTAACTACAACCGAACGGTAAACCGGGTCGGGGAGAAGTTCTCTGCGTGCTGCTGGTCCTTTACGTGGCATCTCTAGCCCTTCTTCGCGCCGTAGCGGCTACGGGCCTGCTTGCGGTTGGCGACGCCACTTGCATCGAGCGCACCGCGCACGATTTTGTAGCGGACACCAGGGAGGTCTTTCACTCGGCCACCACGCACAAGCACAATGGAGTGCTCCTGCAGGTTGTGGCCAACGCCTGGGATGTAAGCCGTAATCTCAACACCGGTGCTGAGACGCACACGAGCAACTTTACGGAGCGCAGAGTTTGGCTTCTTAGGAGTCGTCGTAAAGACGCGCGTGCATACGCCGCGTCGCTGCGGTGATCCCTTGAGTGCTGGGGTCTTTGACTTATCTACTTTGGACTCTCGGCCCTTACGGACCAATTGAGCGATGGTGGGCACAGGTCTCCTGTGATGTTAAAAACTTCTCGGATAACGACGATCTCGGTTAGCTGCGCCAGAAGGCGGGTGCGCACCGGGTCGCCAAGGATACGGTCAGGGCGCCTCGCCGGGCAAACCCCAGCGATAATTGCCCCTTCCGGGTTTGAATCAAGCTCCGGCTGCGCTCTCCCCCGGCTCGTCTGTCTCGTCGCTCTCGAGAATCTCAAGGGTCTCAAGAACCTCTAGAACCTCGGCGACCTCCTCGATCGCTGCTAGCTCTTCGAGGGCCTCGATAGCCACTTCAGCGGCGACAATCTCCTCGAAAATCTCTACCGCTGCGATTGCTTCGATCTCAGCGATCTCCTCTGGAGTTGCCCCAACCTCAGCGATTGCGACGGCCTCCATGATGTCCGAGATAGCAGCTACGGCATCCTCTGCAACCTTGTCCTCGATTGCCTCGAATACCTCTTCGACGGCCTCAATGACTTCCTCAATCGCAGTCTCGATTACTTCGGCTGCAACCACTTGATCCTGAGCACTTGAGCCATGGGTCCAGGAGAGATCCGGCGCCGCCTGCTCCTCGTGAGCAGTGGTCAAGTACTCGAGAAGACCCTCTGTGTCTGATGAGTAATAAGGCATTGGCTCGTAGAAGGGGGCCTCGGTCGCAATCTCTCGGTAGACGGGCATTCCCGTACCAGCCGGGATGAGCTTCCCGATGATGACATTCTCCTTGAGGCCCTCGAGTCCGTCTTCACGACCCTCGATAGCT
>WLHA01000195.1 GCA_009702955.1 Actinomycetota bacterium | reverse complement strand
TCCGCTACCGCCGAGAATGAAGGAGGGGCGAACAATGATGGGGAGCCCAACCTCTAAGCCAACCTCTACGGCCTGCTCGACTGTGTAGGCAAGCCCAGATTTGGCGCTCGCAAGGCCAATCTCGTTCATTGCTTCTTTGAATTTTGATCGATCCTCCGCAGTGTGGATCGCCTCTGCACTTGCTCCGATCATCTCGACGCCATACTGAGCGAAGACACCTGTTTCTTCAAGCTCGATCGCGAGGTTGAGCGCTGTCTGGCCTCCAAGAGTTGGCAGCACTGCATCCGGGCGTTCCTTGGCGATGATGCGCGTGAGGCTCTCTACGTCTAACGGCTCGACATAGGTTGCATCTGCAAACTCGGGGTCAGTCATAATCGTCGCCGGGTTGGAGTTAACCAACACAACGCGGTAGCCCTCATCGCGAAGCACTCGACACGCCTGTGTTCCCGAGTAATCAAACTCGCATGCCTGACCAATGACGATCGGCCCACTACCGATAATAAGAATCGACTTAATGTCGTCGCGGCGTGGCATATCAGCGAACCTCTGTCATTAGCGTGGTGAACTCTTCGAATAGGTACGACGACTCGTGCGGCCCGGGGCCAGCCTCAGGGTGATGCTGAACCGAGAAGACCGGCGCATCTGTAAGGCGCAGGCCCTCAACTACTCCATCGTTGAGATTGACATGGGTGATTTTTACGCTGCGCTCCATCGCCCCAGGGTCAACGGCGTAGTTGTGGTTCTGACTTGTAATCTCAACTCTTCCGGTGAGTTCATTTCGAACGGGATGGTTGCCACCATGGTGACCGAACGGCAACTTATAGGTCTGCGCACCTAGTGCTAACCCGAGTATCTGGTGGCCAAGGCAGATCCCAAATAGGGGGATCCCAGACTCAACCAGAGCAAGCGCATTAGCCGCTGCGCCAACAACCGCCGAAGGGTCCCCGGGGCCATTGGAGAGGAAAATACCGTCTGGGTTCCGAGCGATCACCTCAGAGGCTGGGGTCGATGCAGGAACAACCTCAACCCTGCACCCAGAGCCAGCGAGGTGCCGAAGAATTGTCCGCTTAATCCCGAAGTCGTAAGCAACCACAGTGAAAGGCGCATCGTCGTCGCCGTAAATGTAAGACGCCTTTGTGGAGACCGTTGCAGCTAGATCAATACCATCAGTACCAGTTGCGGAAGAAGCGAGAGCACGTACCTCGGATTCATCTGTCCCAAACGCTCCAGGTACCGCGCCTGCGCTGCGCAGATGGCGGGTCAAGCGTCGTGTGTCAATTCCGGTAATGCCTGGAACACCATGTCGAACGAGGAAGTCATCTAAGGACTCCTCTGAGCGCCAGCTACTAGGCCTTAAGGCAACATCGCGTGTGATGATTCCGCTGAGGAAGGGGTGAGCACTCTCATCATCGCCGGAGTTGGTTCCATAGTTACCAATATGTGGGTATGTAAAGGCAACAACCTGCCCAGCGTAGGAAGGATCAGTGATGATCTCCTGGTACCCGCTTAGTGAAGTGTTGAATACCAGCTCTCCAGTAGCCGCAGATGACCGAGCGCCGAATGCCTCTCCCTCAAACTCCTCGCCATCCGCCAAGATAAGAATTGCAGGCTCCAAGATTCCTTCTCGTTTCTCTGGTATCAGACGGGCCACAGCCTCACCTTTCAATTTCGATTCCATTCCCGAACCGATTGGATTGTTCATCGCGTCGCTGCGCTATCTACGACAACGGCCTCGCCCCGCAGAATCGTGTGCCGTGCTCGCCCAGTAAGAGTGCGCCCGGCATATGGGGTATTACGAGACTTGCTTGCTAGACGACCTGGGTCGACAATCCATTCTTCGTTTGGATCAAACACGCATATATTCGCGATTCGCCCTTCGGCTAGCGGTGCTCCGTGTCGATCCGAGATCCCAGCAATAGATGCTGGATTACTTGAGAGCACTGAAAATGCTTCTGATAGCGACATAACCCCGCTCTTAACTAACTCTGTAACCGCTAATGCAGCGGCGGTCTCAAGCCCAAGCATCCCCGGTGGCGCCTCTTCGAATGGGCGTTCTTTTGACTCAGGGGTGTGGGGCGCATGGTCAGTTGCTATTGCGTCGATCGTGCCGTCGCTAAGCCCTGCTCGCACTGCCGCAACATCCGACGCGCTCCTAAGAGGCGGGTGCACCTTGAACGCTGGATCGAAACCGGCGCAGGCCTCGTCGGTGAGAGTGAAGTGATGCGGCGCAACCTCGCACGTAACTCGCACTCCATCGCGCTTAGCACTGCGCACCAACTCGACTGCAGCGGCAGTCGAGAGGTGTAGGAAGTGGATACGCGCTCCAGTGAGCGCTGCCAAGCGAATATCTCTCGCGACGATGATCGCCTCGGCCTCGCCAGGGCGCCCCGGGATGCCGAGACGGCTCGACCACTCCCCCTCGTGCATCGAACCACCGGAGCACATTGAGTCGTCCTCCGCGTGCTGCGCGATTACAGAACCCTCGAGCCCAAGTGAGTACTCAAGCGCACGACGCATCAGCCCTGCAGACATCACGCAGGAACCATCGTCAGTAAATATCCGCACGCCGAGAGCGTGCATCTCACCCAGAGGCGCCAGCGCAACGCCATCGCGCCCGATGGTGATGCACCCTGACGAGATCACCTCACAGATGGCACCTGCACCGATTGCCTGAACCGCGCGAACCAATATCGGATCATCGAGCGGAGGGCGAGTATTAGGCATGGCAACCACAGCCGTATAGCCACCTAGGGCTGCGGCGCGCGCTCCCGTCTCTATGGTCTCAGCATCCTCATCCCCAGGCTCTCTTAGGTGAACATGTAGATCGACGAAGCCTGGGGTCACCACCGCTCCCTCTGCGTCTAGAACGCGCGAGGCAGTGAGCCCGGTGCCGATCTGAGCAATTACCCCATCACGCACCAGTAGATCGGCGGAGCGAAGCACCCCTGCGTCAAGAATCTGCCCGCCTTTAATTACGAACTCAGACAACGTCGCCTCCTGATCCAAGAATCTTCCAAAGCACTGCCATGCGAACTGCGACACCATTGGTGACCTGTTCGTCGATTACTGACGATGGGCCATCTGCGACAGCCCCTGCGATCTCGACTCCGCGGTTCATCGGCCCTGGGTGCATCACTAGAGCATCAGGGCGCATTCTCCCCGCTCGCTCGAGAGTGAGCCCATAGCGCTGTGTGAACTCTCTCAGACTCGGGAACCGGCTCTGCGCATCTCGCTCGTGCTGAACCCGAAGCGTCATAACCACGTCTAGCTCTGGGAGCACCGAATCAAGGTCAAGTGACGCAGTGGCGCCCCAACTCTCTACCGACTCTGGGAGGAGTGTCGGCGGCGCAATAAGCGTTACGTGAGCCCCGAGAGCGGTTAATAGTTTTGCATCGCTCCGAGCGACACGCGAGTTGCGCACATCACCGATAATCCCAACCTTTAGGCCTGAGAGATCTCGTCCTCTGTGCTGAGTGATGGTGAATACGTCGAGTAGAGCCTGTGTCGGATGTTCATGGCGACCATCACCCGCATTGATGATGCTCGCGTCGATCCACTCAGTAATTCGTTGGGGTGCGCCAGCTGACGAATGGCGGACAACGACTGCATCTATCCCCATTGCGGAGATCGTGCCCACCGTGTCGCGGAGTCCCTCGCCCTTCTTAACGGAGGAGGTTGCAACGCTAAAGGTCATGACATCTGCGGACATTCGCTTTGCTGCAGTCTCGAAGGAGAGACGCGTGCGAGTTGAATCCTCAAAGAAGAGCGAGACGATGGTCTTCCCTCGAAGGGCTGGAACCTTTGGAATGTCTCGCTTTGTAACTGCAAGGAATGATGCAGCTAGATCAAGTACATCGTCGACATCTGCTCTAGAGAGGTCATCTACCGAGAGTAAGTGCTTCACTCGTCATCCCCTAGCGCCTCTGGCGGCCCCCAGAGCTCGATCGTGTCTTCATCCACGTCATCAGTCTCTAAGAGTCGAACCCGTACGTCCTCAGCTAGACGGGTAGGAAGATTCCGGCCGACATAATCCGCGCGAATAGGGAGTTCTCTACCGCCCCTATCAACAAGTACCGCTAGTTGAACGCATCGGGGCCGCCCCAACTCCGTAAGCGCATCTAAGGCTGCTCGGATGGTGCGGCCTGTGAACAGAACATCATCGACGAGCACCACAACCCGGCC
>WLHA01000194.1 GCA_009702955.1 Actinomycetota bacterium | reverse complement strand
TTCATCGGTAGCCCCAGCGACAACGCGAGATGATGCATCGCGAAGATCGCGAACGGTTGCGTGTTGAGCGAGGTTCAAGAGTTGTGGCTCGGTATTCGGTGCAACGATCGCGCCGCGTGCTACCTCGACAGCCTGAGCGTTGGAGAGAGTGCCGTTTCTTAAGGCAGCTTGGGTAACAGGCAGGTGCTGGAGCTGGTTGGCGAGCAGTACTACGGATTGGGCTTCATACTGTGGGCAATCTGTCTCGATCGAGAGCCACTCGGTGATGCTCTTTGCTCCCTCGCCCTTCCAGCTGTTAGTGCGCTCTACCTGGCCTACGGCAACTGTGCGCAGAGAGTCGCCGGCTCTGCGGATCTCATCGGCGATACCAACTAGCGCAGCGGCATCCTTGCCGGCGACTACATCTATCTCGATACGCGAGGAGACCTCTCGTAAGTGGCTGACTGCGCTTTTAAGTTCATCGAACATGTGTTCGATTATAAAACAGGGGTGTGACAACTACAACGAAGAATGATGCAGAGCTCCGATTCTTTGGCTTGCCCAAATCTGCCCTACAGATCTTTGTTCGAGAGTTCGCGCTTCTTCTGCCGACCTTCGATGCAAACGCACTAAGAGGTGTCGCTTCTGCAGCAGTCACCGTTACTTATGTGACACCGCCTCTATTTAACCCCGTCCTAACGCTTTGGCGGGTAGCCTCGCCGGATGACACGCGTTGGAGTATTTGGTGCCGCTGGGCGTATGGGCCAGGCGGTCTGTAATGCCGTAATCGAGGCCGATGGGTTAGAGCTCGTCGCAGCGATAGACCCTGCAGCCTCCGGACGATCAATCGGAGAGTTCTTGCCTGGCGCAGATCTCGTGATCGCAGGATCTCCGCAGGCGCTACTTGATGCCCGTGCCGATGTAGTTGTCGACTTCACGGTTCTCTCAGCGGCTCGCTCCAATCTCGAGTGGTGCGCGCAGAATGGAGTCAACTGCGTTGTCGGTACCACCGGATTTAGCGACGAAGATTTAGCAAGTTTTAGAGGAGCATTTGAGGCCTCATCGGCCAATGCGTTGATAGCGGCGAACTTTGCAATCGGTGCGGTGTTGATGATGCGCTTCGCTGAGCTTGCAGCGCCGTGGTTTGAGACCGCAGAGATTATTGAACTTCACCATGATGCAAAGGCCGACGCCCCATCTGGAACCGCAGTGGTTACGGCGCAGCGCATGGCTTTGGCCTCGGGGGAGTGGGCTCCAGACCCTACGAAGACTGTGATCGCCGAAGGTGCTCGCGGAGGCCTTGTCGCAGATGCAATACGCGTTCACTCTGTACGACTCCGCGGACTGGTCGCCCATCAAGAAGTGCTTCTCGGAACTACGGGGCAGTCTCTATCTATTCGACATGACTCGTACGATCGCAGTTCGTTTATGCCAGGGGTGGTCCTAGCGGTGCGCGAGGTAGCGAATCTCCCAGGGCTGACTCTCGGCCTCGATTCTCTTCTCGGCCTTTAGTCTTAGGGGTTTCGATGCCCGAAGAGATGACCACTCGCGAGCGCATACTTGAGGCGACCTACTCCTGTGTTGCGCGCCATGGTCTAGACCGCACAACTCTCGAGGACGTGGCGCGCGAATCTGGCCTCTCTCGAGCAACGATCTACAGAGTCTTTCCAGCCGGTAGGGACGAGCTACTGCGCGCTGTCGTTATCTGGGAACTCGAGAGGTTCTTCACTCAGCTCGCAACCGCTGTTGCAGCCGAACCTACGTTTGTGGGCCTAATTGAGGAGGGTTTGATGTATGCGCGTGCTGCGATTATGAAGCACGCAGTTCTGCAGACGATTCTTCGCACAGAGCCTGAGCGCCTGCTGCCGCTTATGACCCTTGAGGCCGAGCGCCCAGTGAGATTTATTGTCGAGTACCTAACGCCGCTCCTAGAGAGGGAGGAGAGCGAGTCTCGACTTCGTCCCGGGATCACAGTCGGGGATGCGGCGGAGTACACAGCGAGACTTGTGCTCTCGCTAATCGCCTCCCCAGGGAACTGGGATCTCTCAGATCCTGAGGTGACTCGGGTGCTCGTTCGGGAGCACCTGCTTGCTGGAGTGCTCACCGCCGAGGCCCTCGAGGCCCCCTGAGGCCTAAGTCGGGCAGAGTGCCCAATTCGGCCTAAATCCGGCCTAGCGGTAGGGATCTCGAGCAACATTTGTGACTTTAGACACGTTGACGATGAGACACATTCCGTTTTAGTGTCTCTCATGTGACCTCAGCGCCCTCGACCCAGCAACGACTCGTTGACTCAACCTTGGTCTGCCTGTCCCGCCACGGAGTCTCCAAGACCACAGTCGACGATGTTGCTCGCGAGGCAGGGGTCGGCAGGGCGACCCTTTACCGATACTTCCCGAACAAGCAGGCGTTGATTAACGCGACCTTCGACTCAGAGGTCGTGCGTATATCCGCCGCTATCAACGACTCGGGTGCAGCGCAGATCGATTTAGAAGAAGCGGTTATAGCGATGATGTCTGTAGCTGCATACGAAGTCACTAACCACAACGCTCTGCAGTTTGCGCTTTTGAATGAGCCCGACCAGGTGTTGCCATATCTCTCATTCGAAGGGGGCGAGCGTTTTATTCTTCTTGCCGCTGCCGCCTTTGCTCCAACGCTTGCGAGATTTCTCCCGCCGGAGAGCGTGCTGCGAAGCTCCGAGTGGTGCGCTCGAATAATTCTTGCCTTTCTTGTACCCAGCGTTCAGCTAGTTATCGCGGACGAGGTAGTTGTTCGCGATGCGGTTCGTACTTTTATTCTTCCGGGCATCGTTACGGAATCTCAAATAGCACTACATAAAGAAAGCGTTTCAGCTCTCCAAAACTAAATAGCTAATACAAGACAGTCCTAAAACAAAGGGGTAATTGCAGTGACTTCAAACTACGACATGCTTGGTCGAGATGAACTAAACGACCTTGAGGCGATTCTCTCAATCTCTAATAGTGACGTTGACGAGGTAATCCACGCAGTTCGCGCCAACTCCGATGTGCTGTTTACCTGGGACTACGAGCGCTCAAAGCCAGCACTCATCAAGCTCTACGAGAAGGCTAAGACCTCTCAGTGGAACGCCGAGACAGACCTCGACTGGTCTATTCCTGTTGATCAAGAGGCAGAGGTTCGCAAGAACCAGAATGCCAACAAGTCGGCATTCGGGGAAATCGATCTCAAGGGAACAGTCTTCTCAACTTGGGGCGAGGACGACTGGGTGAAACTCGGTGTTGAGATGCAGAACTGGTCTCTCTCTCAGTTCATGCACGGCGAGCAGGGCGCTCTCATCTGTACTGCGCAGATTGTGGAGACCGTGCCGTGGATCGACGCTAAGTACTACGCCGCAACCCAGGTTATGGACGAGGCTCGCCACGTTGAGGTATTCGCTAGGTACCTAGACACCAAACTCTCAGGCCACTACCCGGTCAACGCTCACCTAAAGATGCTCCTAGATGACATCATCTCGGACGACCGCTGGGACATGACATACCTAGGTATGCAGATCATGGTTGAGGGCCTCGCACTGGCTGCCTTTGGATTCATGCAGCAGATGTCGAGTGAGCCGCTTCTCAAGAAGCTTCTTCGCTATGTCATGTCAGACGAGGCCCGCCACGTGGCATTTGGAGTGCTCTCACTGCAGGACTTCTACACGGAGCTCAACTCCAAAGAGATTCGTGAGCGTCAGGAGTTTGCATACGAGGCTGCGGTGCGCATGCGTGACCGTTTCCTCCAGCAAGAGGTATGGGAGCGTATGGGCGTAGACGTCAAGGAAGCGCTAACGCTGACCCTTGCCGACCCAAACCGCAACGCCTTCTCCGGAGTCCTCTTCTCCAAGATCGTCCCGAACTGCAAGAAACTTGGGCTTCTTGACGCTGGAGACGGATGGCTTCGCACGAAGTTCACCGAGCTCGGCGTGATCGAGTACGAGGACTGGGTAGATACCGGTGCAGAGTACGACAGCCTCGATGCAGTCTCTCAAGACCGCACTGCCTAGTAACTCTAAGGGCGAGTGCCCCAGGGTGCTAATCCCTTGATCAAATACGAACGAAGATCGGCCACCCTCGCGGGTGGCCGATCCGCGTCCGCTCCACCGATGGCTGCTATTTATCGGGCTGCTGGCCTCCAATCCTTGCGCTGTTGGCTAGCCTGCGAGCGATGACTCCCTCAACTCGTGTTGTATT
>WLHA01000193.1 GCA_009702955.1 Actinomycetota bacterium | reverse complement strand
CGAACCGCCGCAGGGGACTACCGATACAGCGTCACAGAGACGATCATTGTTAAGCCAACAGAACTCAGCGTTCTAGATCCCACCCCAACAGCGACCCTTACCCTCACAACCTGCCACCCGCGTTTCTCTGCATCACGTCGAATGGTTGTGCACGCAAAACTGGTGCCCGCATCAAGCGCTCCTATAAGGGATCCTTCTCGGACGCAACCAGCACCGGAGACCTCGAGTCTTGATGGGGCACATGGGAAGGTCGATTATCGCGGAGCGGTGATCTGGGGATTCGCGACTCTTGCAGTTGGCCTCGGGTGGTGGGCAGCATTTAGGAAACGCCGAATTTGGCTCATTCGCTTTGGAGGTTTCATCCCCTTCGCGATTATCTGCTTCATTTGGTTTGGCTACTTAGACCGAGCACTACCAGGTAACTACTAATACCCTTAATTACTAGGCTTTCTTAGCGCTTGCCACCCCGTACAGATTGCTTACTTCCCTGTAAACTCGGGAGGTCTTTTCTGCGCAAACGCATCGAGTCCCTCTTGAAGGTCGCTGCTCATGAAGGCAGTCTCCTCCAAGGCCTTTAGCTCTGCGATTCCATCCTGGGATAGCCCAGTCTCAATTAGATGCAGCGCTCGCTTGTGCCCGTGAACAGTGATAGGAGCAAGGCGTGCAACCTCATCTGCCCATGCAATTGTAAAATCGCGCACATCATCGGCACGACGATTTACTAGACCAGCGCTCTCCGCCTCATCGACGTTGAGTGAGCGCGAGGCGAGCAGAAGGTCTCGTGACATAGACGGACCAACGAGGCGGCTCAGGCGTGCAATGTTTGCGGCAGATAACACAATCCCGAGCTTGGATGCAGGGATCGAGAAGATCGCCTTAGGTGAAGCGACCCTGAAGTCACACCCAACAGCAAGCTGCATACCGGCACCCATGCAAGGACCGTTTATCGCTGCGAATACAGGGAGAGGATGCTCCACGATGCAGTAAAGGAGCCTCTCGAATGATGGGCGAAAAGAATCGTTGCCACCAGGTTGGATTCCGCCACCATCTGCAGTATCGGCAGCCCGACGCGCAAGGTCTGCGCCCGCGCAGAATGCACTCCCCTCGGCAGCGATCACAATTGCGCCAACACCATTGACACGCTCTCCGCCTACACCAGCAACACTCATAAAGTGCGCGCGAATCTCGTCACAAATCTCCGCGTTCAACGCGTTGCGGCGCTCTTGGCGATCAAGGGTTAGAACCGCCACCCTGTCGACGATCTCGAAGCGCATCATGTCTCTGAGATAATCGCTATGAGGTCGCCTTCGCGCACCGTCTGTCCGGCCTCTACATGTATCTCTCGCACGATTCCCGGTACCTCCGTAATGACAGGGATCTCCATCTTCATCGACTCAAGGATTGCGATCTCGTCGCCCTCTGCCACTGCTTGGCCCTCGTCTACGACGACCTTCCAGACGCTTGCGGTGATCTCAGCACGAATCTCAGCCATGGACCCGCACCCTAGCGCCGCGATTTAGAGAAACCGGCGTCAGCGCCCTGTCCACATTGGGGGGCGCTTCTCGGCGAATGCTGCGATGCCCTCTGCTGCATCTGCAATCTTCGTATGTTCGTTGAGTTTTGAGTGCAGGTACTCGAGAGCCGGGTCGCTCTCCATCTCTAACGCTCGGTAAAACGCATCACGCCCCAATTGCAGAACAAGCGGCGATTTAGCGGCGAGTTCAGCGGCTAGTGCATCTACCCGCTCATCGAGGTTGGCGACAGTGACAACTTCATTAACGAACCCAATAGCGAGCGCCTCTACTGCCCCTACGCGCCGCCCAGTCATCTGAAGCTCTAGGACCTTGCGAAGTGGCATCGAACGCAGCATCGGAACAGTAACGATGTATGGCCAGAGTCCGACATTTACCTCTGGCGTCCCAAACTGCGCATCATCGGCAGCGATTACAAAGTCGCAGCAGAGTGCAAGCCCCATTCCTCCTGCGAGCGCGTATCCACGTACCCGCGCGATTGTCGGCTTACCGAGAGCCCAGAGGTCTTGAAATAGCCTCACCAAAACCCCTCGCTTCTCGTGTGCTTCCTCGCCGGTGCCTGCGATCGCGTCGAGGTCTGCGCCTGCACAGAATGCTCTATCCCCCGCGCCTGTAAGCACCACGACCCTCACTGCTTCGTCGCCCTTTGCGAGAGCGAGAGCATCTCTGAGCCCCTGCATCACTGCGAAAGACATTGCATTGCGCCGCCATGGGCGGTCAATGGTTATACGAGCAACGCCATTCTCGACGGAGTAGGCGACCTCAGAGTCACCAAGAGGAGGTTTTTCAAGCACCTTGGCATCGTAGAGGCTTAAGACACCTAGATGCCGCGTATGGGCCGTAACGTATGGGGGTGCTCTTCACCGGAATCACCCTTCTCCTTGCTCTCGGCATCTCCTTTGCTACACACGGACAGATTTCACGCATCGCTGAACTGCCGTTTAAGCGGCTCGTTCTCCTATTTTTAGGTGTCGCAGTTCAAGCTGGCCTCGAGTGGATCACTCTTCCCTCCGGGCGCGGCGACTACCTAGGTGCTGGGCTCCTGATCCTCTCTTACGTGATGCTGCTTGGATTCTGTGCCGCCAACCTGCGAATCGATGGAATGCTCGTCATTGCAGTGGGGATAGCGCTAAACGCGTTAGTAATTTCGCTCAATCTTGGGATGCCGTACCAAGCACCTGTCGGGCATGCTGCAGTGGAGACCGTTAAGCATCGCCCTGAACGCAGCGACGACATAGCGACGATCCTCTCTGACCAGATTGTGATCCCGCCACTTCGCACGTCAATTTCGTTCGGCGACATAATTATCGCAGTCGGGCTAATCGATACGTGTTACCGCGGTAGCAGGCGTCAGAGGCGTTCGAGAGCAGCGAGAACCCTCACATCGTATGAGTAACCGAGTCCTCTATGTAGGGCCTCGATAGCCGAGTCTCTTAGAGACTCGTCTCCATTCGATATCTCGTCGTACGCGCTTGCGACGCGAAGAATGTCGCTCGCGATGGTTCCGTCTGTACCGTCGAGGATCGCTGCCGATGGCGTAAGTTCAGCGGTCTGACGCAGAATCTCTGCACCCTTTGTAGCCACATCGGCCTCGTGAACCGGTGCGCCACTCGGGTCGCCGAAATCAAGACAGAGATGCCCTAGGTGGTGCAAGAGAGCGGCGCTCTGTAGCGCTGAGAGTTGATCGCCGCCTAGCCCTAATTCAGATCCGAGACGCTGCGAGAGCCCTGCTACTCGCGTGGCGTGACCAGCATGAACGATCCCGGCCAACTCAGGCACGAGTGAGAGTGCAGCGATGGTCTGATCATGTGTTCTGCGAATAGCAACAACTTGCTCAAAGGCGAACCAGGCGGCGAGCAACGGAATTGCAAAGAGAACCGGACCCCAGAGGCCCATACCGGCGTGACCCTCAATGCCGTTATACGAGATCGCCATGAGAGCGCCTGTAGTGATGATCGCTAGGTCGGCTGTCCGCCCGTGTGTTGCGAAATTTGCTTTGCGTGCCGATAACGCGATTAGCCCGTCAGATACAAGAATCTCAGCTGCGCCGGCGAATACAAGAGCAAGAAGTACTAGCCAACGCTGATCGTCTAACCCTCCGTGATCAAGGACGAGTCGATACGTCATTAGTGCAGCCAAGATCGCTGCGAGCCTCACTGCGGTTATGTATGTGCGGCGCCAAAGTGTCGGCTCCGGGCTGAGAATAAATGCAAGCCCAAGCGCTACGACGATTGTGACGATGACCTCTGCGGGGGTACCAGCGCGCACCACAACTAGAAAGAATGCGTACGAGAGAGGTAGCGCTACACGACCAGAGGGGCGCAGATTTAGCATCTCTCCCGCCGCTATTGCACTCCCCAAGAATACGAGCACCAGCCATGGGCCTTGTGGGTCGACAAGTTCAACTACTGCCATAGCGACTGCGCCGAGTATCAGCGGGATAGCGATTCGCGTGCGCCTAGACATCGACTCGGGACGCCCAATCTGGATTACTGAGTGGACTGCGGTTACTGCACTCATAAGGAGGCTCCTTCGGTGGAGTTCTCGCGCATCAATTCGCGACCTTTGGCTGCTTCGTTTATACGGCTAGAGGCCATCGATGCTTGATCTTGAGCGATTGCAGGCGAGTCAGCAGCCTGCGCATCTGCAAGG
>WLHA01000192.1 GCA_009702955.1 Actinomycetota bacterium | reverse complement strand
CCGTGCGAGAGCTCATCCCAGATGCGGGTCATGTACCCGACGTGTGCAAATGGAAGCGACACGAGTCGTCGATCTGCATTTGCGGTTAGATCCCCAATGTTGCGCGAGATCGCCTCTAGGCGCGCATGGTCATAGACAGCGCCTTTAGGTTCACCGGTTGTTCCGCTTGTCCATACGATGCACGCAATCGTGCTCTTGTTGACAACTGGCTCGTCTGCGATGGGGCGAAAATATGCCGATTCGAATTCCTCAGAGGTAATCAGATGCCCACACTCGAGACCGGTTGGAGCGTCATGAGCCTCCATGACAACACTCGCTCGTGGTTCTGTCCGAGCGATGACGCTGCGCTGCTCGGAGTCCCCGAGGCGACGATTTACTCCACTTGCAATTGCTCCGATTCGTAGGCACGCTAAGTACCAAATGGCGTAATCGATACTGCTCGGGAGGAGGATCGCCACTACATCGCCTACCTTGACGCCCAACTCCATTAGGAGTGAACCCGCTCCTCTGCTTGCCGACTCAAGCTGGGCATAGGTGAGGCGCCGCACACCGTGGACATAGGCCTCCCGGTCGGGATACCGCAGAGCAGCATCCCGGAGTACGTCTCTTGTAGTGAAGCCCATATCGGTGCCTAATAAATGGGACTCTGAGGTAGGTATTTCATTGCTCTGCTCCACGCAGGTATGGAGGTTACGCGGGCAGGGTCTCCATTAGCGTCTCCGGCAAGACAGGCAAGGTCCTCTAAGGCCCCTCTAAGGCCCTCTGTATCGCACAGACCTCTCGCCACTTGTTAGATTCGCAGGCTCTAGCCCAATTAATTGGCCATAACCATCTAATCCTCCATAAGGGAGTTCCATGCCCCGCTTTACAGACCGCATCGCAATCGTTACTGGAGCGGGCTCAGGCCTAGGCAAGGCCACGGCCGAACTATTCGCCGCTGAGGGCGCAAAGGTCGCGGTGCTCGATATCGCCGAGGAGGCAGCAGATCGAGTCGCTGCCGAGATTGTCGCTAACGGAGGCACCGCAACAGCCTTCCGCTCCGATGTATCTGATTTGGATGGATGTATCTCGACGGTGGAGGCGGTTTCATCCGCTCTAGGTCGTCCTCAGATCCTCGTCAACTCCGCAGGCATTCTTGGCTCTGCGCGATCCGAGGAGGAGACTGCAGAGCAGTGGAGAAGGATCATTGCCGTAAACCTCGATGGCACATTCTTCATGTGCCGCGCAACGCTTCCTTACTTGCTTGACGGTGGGGGCACAATCGTAAATATCGCATCGAACGCGGGCTTTATGGGCCAGCCGTTTAGTGCTGCATACTGCGCCTCAAAGGGTGGAGTAGTGAACCTCACCCGAGCTCTCGCAGTTGAGTATGTAGCGCGTGGAGTGAGAGTCAACGCTGTCGCGCCTGGCGGAATGCGCACTCCTCTTACCAAGTCATTCAAACTCCCCGAGGGCGCCTCTGTGGATGATCTTCGTACGATCATCTCAAAGATTGGTGTTTCTCAGGCAGAGGAGGTTGCAACATGTGTTGCATATGTAGCCTCAGACGATGCCCGCTACATGGTGGGTTCGATCGTTAACTTCGATGGTGGTCTTGTTAGCTACGGCGGAGGATTCCCCGAATGACACAAGCGAGCGGAGCCAATGGCTGGTTAACCGAGTGGAGCTCACTCTGGGATTTGATCAATCAACGCGCCGAGGCAACGCCTGATGCGCGCTTCGCTATAGATGAAGACGGGCGCTCGCTGACCTTTGCCCAGTACCGCGACTCCGCTCTGCGCTGTGCGGCAGGATTTGCAGCACTAGGCATCGGCGAGGGCGATGTCGTTTCATGGCAGTTGCCGACCTGGCTTGAATCCATGGTCCTCGTAGGCGGCCTCTCCCGCCTCGGAGCAGTGCAGAATCCAATCCTTCCGATCTACCGTGATCGTGAAGTTGGTTTCGTTGTGCGCGAATCCGGTGCGAAGGTATTGGTCGTAACCGGAGAGTGGCGCGGCTTTGACTACGCGGCAATGGCTAATTCAATAGCGATCGAGACTCCTGGGCTCAAGGTGGTCGTTGTCGAGCGCAACAGTCTTCCAGAGGGCGATCCCGCAACACTGGCCCCCGAGCCGACCGGCGCCTCGAGGAATTTTGCCCCTGGTGAGCAGATAGATGCACCCCTTCGTTGGCTCTTCTACACATCCGGTACCACGGCCAACCCAAAGGGTGCCCGCCATACTGATATGACGGTTGCTCACTCTGGCTACGCAATGGTCGATGCCTTTCAACTCACCTCTGCCGATCGCAACGCGTTGATATTTCCCTTCACGCATATCGGTGGAGCGGGCTGGCTTTTCGCCGGCCTGATCGCAGGTACACCTCAGGTAATTGTTGAGGCATTTCTCCCTGCTACAACAATCCCTGTGCTGGAACGTGAGCGGGTAACTGTCGCAGGCGCTGGCACCTTCTTTCACCTTGCATACCTAGAGGCGCAGCAGCACGCGGACCACCCGCTCTTCCCAGAGACACGACTCTTTGTCGGCGGGGGAGCAGCGAAGCCGCCTCAGCTTCACTACGACGTGAAAGCACAACTCGGGGGCGCTGGAATTCTCTCTGGCTATGGGCTTACCGAGTGTCCGATCCTCTCCATGGCGCGCACGACCGACACCGATGAACAGCTTGCAAAGACCGAGGGCCCGCTAACCGCAGGTGTCGTGGTCAAGGTTGTGACAATCGAGGGCGAGGTAGTTGGGCGCGGGGTAGAGGGAGAGATACGCGTTCGAGGCCCGCAGATGTGTCTCGGGTATACAGAACCTGCTCTAAACGCCACTGGGTTTGACGATGAGGGCTTCTTCCGAACAGGTGATCTCGGCATTGTTGATGATGACGGTTACGTCACGATCACGGGCCGACTCAAGGATGTAATTATCCGCAAGGGTGAGAACATCTCAGCGAAGGAAGTTGAGGACCTCCTCTTTACTCACCCGGCTATTGCAGATGTCGCAGTTATTGGTCTTCCGGATATCTCATCCGGTGAGCGGGCATGCGCGGTAATTGTTGTTGCGGAGAACTCAACAGCGCCTGAGCTGTCTGAACTCTTTACTTTCTGTAAGGACGCAGGCTTAATGATTCAAAAGATTCCGGAGCAGCTTGAGATTCTTCCAGCGCTACCTCGCAATCCAACAGGCAAGGTATTGAAGCACGAACTGCGCAAGAAGTACTCGGAGGTTTGACCCCCCGTGCCACTTGACGAGAATCAGCGCGCCCTGGCTGCGAGGGTATCTAATTGGGGGCGATGGGGAGCCGAGGATCAACGCGGCACCCTCAATCTCCTTGATGCGGCATCCACAATGCGAGGGGCCTCCGCTGTACGCCGCGGAGTCTCTTTCCCGTTAGCGATTCCTGTAGATGCAGATGGTCCCCAGACGGGCCGCATTCCTGGCCGGTCGAATCCTCTGCACACAATGACATCTGTCTCGTATGCGTTTACCGGTGATTCAGGAGATTTTGCAACTAGCGATGACAAAATAGAGACCGGGCTTCAATCGACAACGCATTGGGATGCGCTTGCACATGCGGGGTACGACGGCCTGCTCTTCAACGGATTGCCGGCATCGGTTATCTCGCAGGACGCCGGAGCGACTCGCCTCGGAGTTCAGAATTTTGGGCCTGTGGTTACGCGTGGCCTTCTCTGCGATGTTGCACGCCTTAAAGGTGTCGATTGGTTCGAGGATTCGTACTCGATTACCGGTGCAGATCTAGAGGAGTGCCTATCCACGGCTGGGTTAACTGTGATGCCTGGGGATGCAGTGCTGGTGAGGACCGGTCAGATGCACTTCTTTAAAATTGGTGACAAGCAGCGATATGCAGATATCTCCCCTGGGATAGGTCTCGATGCAGTTGAGTGGCTGCACGACAACAACGTTGCCTGCGTAGCAAACGACACGCACGTATTTGAGCCATACCCATGCCCCGGAGCCAATCCGTATCTCTTTCCTGTTCACATGATCATGCTTAGAGATGTCGGAATGCCGCAGGGGCAGCAGTGGGACCTTGAGGAGTTGGCACAAGACTGCGAAGCCGATGGTGTCTACGAATTCCTCCTGAGTGCAACTCCGATTCCGGTCACGAATGGCTGTGGCGGTCTTCTCGCACCAGTGGCGACGAAATGACTCAGCGCACGATTGCTGTATCAGGTGTCTCGTCTGGGCT